>DATEAM010000235.1:0-7183 GCA_035288385.1 Thermodesulfobacteriota bacterium | reverse complement strand
GGCCGCGGCCGTGTCCCCCGTTATTTCGAGCCTCCTCGAGAAGAAGACCGTGTCGGGGTCCTCTTTTCCGAGGAAGACGCCGAGGAGGACGCTCACCTCGCCCCTCATTACCACGTCGGGGCTGCCGGGCATGTGGACCCTCAACTTTATATCCCCGTCCTTTACGTGGAGGTAGAATTTTTTCCCGATGTCCGTGGCCTCGAAGAGAAAGACCTTGCCGTCTATATCGGAGAGCTTCCCTGAGAACCTGGGGTTCCTGTCAACGACGGCGGATATGAAGGCCCCCACCCCTATCGCCTCCATCCACCGGGGGGTGAGCCTCAATGCGAGGGTATAGGCCTTATCGAAGGCTCCCTTTATCCTCTCGATTATCCTTTTTTCCTCCGCCATGGAGACCCCCTCATACCTTCGTGCCTATGTGCACGGCGGCCACTCCATTGAAGATGTTGCGGTACCTCACCCTGTAAAGCCCCACGCCCTCCATCATACCCTTTAACTCCTCCTGGGGGGGGAACTTCCTTATGGACTCGGGCAGGTAGACGTAGGCGCCCCGGTTTCCCGTTACGGCCTCCCCTATGCCCGGGATTATCTTGAAGGAGTACAGGTCGTAGAGCCTGGCGAGAAGCGGGTTCCTTACATGGGAGAACTCGAGGCATATGACCCTGCCGCCCGGCTTTACTACCCTGGTCATCTCCTTGAAGGCAGCCTCCAGACGCGTGACGTTTCGTATGCCGAACCCCACTGTGGCGACGTGAAAGGTGTTGTCGGGGAAGCTTATCTCCTCGGCGTTGCCCTGGACGTACTTTATGTTATTGAGGAAACCCCTGTCTATGCACTTGGTCCTGCCGAGCCGGAGCATCTCGGCGTTTATGTCGTATACGACGATTCTGCCCTCGTCGCCCACCTTCGCCGCCATGAGCATCGCTATGTCCGCCGTGCCCCCGGCCACATCTATGGCCCTGTCGCCTTTGCGGAGCCTGGTCTCGCCCGCTACTAACCTCTTCCAGAGCCTGTGGGTTCCCAGGCTCATGAGGTCGTTCATGAGGTCGTACTTTCCCGCCACCGAGTCGAAGACCTCGCGCACCATACCCTCTTTCTTTTCTTCGGGTACGAGCTTCTCGCCGAAATGGGTAAGCCTCTTTTTTTTCTCTTCAGCCATTTAAATTCGCTTCTTTCCGGCGCGCGGGTAGAAGATCCTTATACCGAGCACAAGGGCGAAGAGGAACCCGGCACCGCTAAAGACGGGGACCCCGAGCAGGGTTGCGGCCTCGGGGCCGGAAAAGACGGCCATCATGGCCGCGGCTATGACTATGGAGCTCACTATAAAACCCCCGGCGACCCTCCTGCCGGCGGCGTTGACCTCGTCGGAGAGGGTCTCGAGCCTGTGGTGGACGAACCCGACCTTCAGGCCCTCCTTGAGGGTCCTTTCGAGGAGCGCGTTCATGTTTACCGGGAGCTCGAGGGCGGACTCGGCGAGGTCTTCGGCCAAAGTAGTGGCCTTGCCGAGGACGGCCCTGGGGGAGAACTTCTCCTTCATCATCCACTTGTAGATGAGGGGTTTGGCCACCTCCCACATGTTTATGTCGGGGTAGAGCTGGCGGCCCACGCCCTCGATTATCACCATTGACTTCTGCAGAAGGAGGAGGTTGGGCTGGAGCGTCATCTCGAAACGCCGAGCCGTCTGAATGAGCCTCATAAGGAGCGCCGAGATGTTAATCTGCTCGAGGGTCTTGCCGAAAATGGGCTCCGCTATCTCTCTAAGCGCCTCTTCGAACTCTTGGAGGTCCACGTCCTCTCCAATGAGGCCCATCTCCCTGTGCACCAGGGCCATCCTGTGGAAGTCCTGCCTCACGAGGTGGTAGAGTATTCCGGCCAGATACTTCCTCATGTTTTTGTCGAGCCTGCCGATGATGCCGAAGTCGAGGTAGATTATCACCCCGTCGTCACGGACGAAGATGTTCCCGGGGTGGAGGTCGGCGTGGAAGACGCCGTACTCGAAGACCTGCTTGAAGAAGAGCTCTATGCCCCTTACGGAGACCTTCTTCACGTCGATGCCCTTGGCCCTGATGGCCTCAATCTCGTCTATGGGGGTGCCGTAGATCCTCTCCATGGTCAATACGTCCGTGGTCGTATAGTCCCAGTAGACCCTGGGGATCTGGACAGTGGGCTCTCCCTCGAACATCTTGTAGAAGCGGTCTATGTTGACGCCCTCGATGGTGAGGTCCTGTTCGTTCTTTATGACGCGCTCGAACTCGCTCACCACCTCCCTGGTCCTGTATGGCCGTGACTGGGGGACGTACTTTTCGAGGAGGGCGGCCACCGTGTGCATTACCGACATGTCGGAGTTTATCACGTGGTCTATGCCCGGGCGCTTTACCTTGACGGCCACCTTCGTGCCGTCACGGAGCTCCGCCAGGTGGACCTGGGCGATTGAGGCCGAGGCCACGGGTTTGATGTCGAAGTATGCGAACTTGTTCTCAAGGGGGGCCGCAAGGGACTTTTCGACGACCTTCCTCACGTCGTCGAAGGCGAAGGGGGGGACCATGTCCTGGAGCTTCTTGAACTCATCGACCCAGTCATGGGGCAGGAGGTCCGCCCTCGTGGAGGCTATCTGGCCGAGCTTTATGAAGGTGGGCCCGAGCTCCTCGAGCACAAGCCTTATCCTCTCGGGTATGGTCAGCCCCTCGGTCTTCTTCCTCGATACGAGGACCCTCTCGAGGGTGGAGACAAAGGGGAAGATACGCATCTGGGAGGCAAGCCCCCCGAAGCCGTACCTTATGAGGGTTATGACTATCTTGTTGAGCCTGCGTATGTTTTTTAGGGTCTGAATCTCCATAACGGACGGGGTCAACCCCGGCACCCTCTCTACTGGCCCTTGCCGGCTTTCTTCTCGAGCTCCTCGATTCTCTTTTCCAGGGTGTCCACCTTTTCTCTGGCTATCCTCGCCATCTCCTTTATAACGTCGATGTCCTCCTGGCTTGCCACGTGGAGCTTGTCGAGTATCCTCTCTGAGCCCGTGGAGCATTCCTTTTCGAGCTTTTCCCTCGTCGACCGTATCACGGAGAGAAACTCCCTCAAAACCCTCACACCCTCGTCCACGACCTTGTTCTCCACGGCCTGTTTGGGCGTGAGCTCTTCGGGGGCCTCACCTTCCTTCGGCGCCCCTGCCTTCCTCTCCTCGGTGCCCTTCTCCTGGAGCTCGTCAAGGAGCTCCTTTACCTTCTTTTCGAGCCCCATGCCTATGAGGATCGCCTTGTCGAGTATGTCCGCCATATAAAAACCTCCTTTGTTTCCCGAGGGGAACTTTTTGAAAAAAATTCCCCTCAGACTCCCCTCAAAAACCTTCGGCTATTTCCTGCGCGGAACTAATCGAGAGTTTTTTAAAGGGGCTTTATCTGCTACAAAAGGGCACCAAGATTGATTGAGCTCAAAACTTTTCACAAAAAGTTTTTCCCTATTCCTGCCCTATGCGGTGCGGTAAAGTAGTCCTTGCCCGGCGCCCCGAGCCACCAGCCGTTGCAGAACCCCCCTGCCCCCGCGGCCCCCCCGGGACTTACCTCCCTTAGCCCCTCGAGGGCCTCCTCTGGTCCCATGGACCCCTCGATCCTCTTTTTGAAGACCTCCGCCACCCTTTCCGTACCGCTGTATTGGGGGGAGATGCGTATGGAGGAGACCCCTTTCTCAGAGAGGTCCTCGACGAACTCGCAGAGGGTATAGGTGGCCGCGCTCAGGATGGACGGGCCGTTTATGGTAAAAAGCTCCGTGCCTTCGAGGTTCTTTATGACCATGCCGTCGGGGTACCTGACACAGTCGTGGCGGCAGTCTGTCTTGTTAAGCCCGTGGGCCCTCGATGTGTAGCAGCGCCATGAAAAGGCAAGCGGGACTCTACCGTGGGCAAAGACCTCGCCACGAACCCCCGTCTCCTCTATGTTATAGGCGATCGAGTCCCCGGAGAGCTCCACCGGGAAGGTCACTCTCCCCACGCCGATGCCCTTCAGGAACTCTATGCTCGGCACGTTGTAGGTCGTTATGTGGGGTCCTGCTGAGACCTCCCTCTGGGCCGGGTCCACCATGTTGAAAACACTCATGTCGTTCGCCTCCACGGGGAAAGGAAGCTTTACGAGGCTCCTTGTCAGCTCTATCTCCTCTTCGTTGGATACCACGGCGAGGCTCGAAAGGACAACCTTCTTGCCGGCCCTGGTAAGCCTGTCGGCTACCGTGCCGACGTCTTCTACGGTAAGCCCCCTCTTCTTCGAGCAGACCACCTCGCCGAGATAGACCCTGTCCACGGGCATATCCGCGACCCGGTCGTAGAACCTCAACGTCTCCTCTCTCTTCCACTCGAAGAGCACGGGACCGAGTGTGAGCTCCATAATAAAACCTCCCCGGGGGAAAATTTTATGCCGGTCAACATCAGCCGCTTAGATTTTTCAGGCTAAAAAAGTCTTAAACGGCTTAAAGCGCCACAAATACTCCAGCCGAAAAGTCTTGCGCCGAATCAATAAGGCACCAGACGCCAAAATCGTTCAAACCTGTCAGGTAAAACCCGGTGCCGTCTTGTGACAGCCAAGACCCCCTTCAAAAACTTCATGCTATTTCCCTGCGGGATACCGCCTTAACATGAATGCACCGGAGTCGCTGGAAGGGGTTTACGCTGTTTCGGGCGGCGCCGCGGGTATCCCTGACGGATTCAGACTTTCGCGCCTGCCGTGCCGGGCCGGTTGAGCAAAAACCCCTCTGCCGGAAATGATTTTTCCCTGAGTTTAAAGTATGCAATACCGTTTGGCGAAAAACAAGTCTATTTTCGGCCCCCCGGCCCCCCCGGCCCCCCCTCGTCCTCAATACTCCACGTTCACGAGGAAGAGCCCCTGAGGGGGCGCGGTAAGCGGGGCAATTGTCCTGTCCCTGGCCTCGATGATGGCCCCCACCTCGGCGGGGCCTATTCTACCCCTACCCACGGTCACGAGGGTGCCCACCATTATCCTGACCATGTGCCTCAGGAAGGCCGTCCCCCTCACCTCGAACTCTATGAGCCCTTCTCCATTCTCGTTTATATCGACTGAGAGGACCTCCCTCACGGAATGGAGGGCGTCCGAGCCGGCGGCCCTGAAGGATGAAAAGTCCTTCTCCCCTCCGACAAAATGCCTCGAGGCCTCCCTCATGAGCCCCACGTCGAGGGGCCGGGAGACGAACCATGAGTACCTCCTCAGGAGGGCCGAGCGGAAGGGCCTGTTAAGGACCCTGTAGAGATAGGTCTTGCTCCTCGCGTCCCTCCTCGAGTCGAAATCCGCTCCCGCCTCAGTTGCCTCCCTTACGGCTATATCCTCTGGCAAAAGGGCGTTAAGGGCGCTGCGCACCCGCTCTTCGGGTATGCCGGATCTCGTCCTGAAGTTTGCGACCTGGCCGAGGGCGTGCACTCCGGAGTCGGTGCGAGAAGCCCCGGTAAGGGTCACGCCCTCTCCGGTGAGACCCTTTATGGCCTCTATGATGGTCCCCTGAACCGTGGGCTGGTCGGACTGGACCTGCCAGCCGGCGTAGTTCGTGCCTTCGTATTCTATGAGTAGTTTTATGTTACGCATGAAAAATACTGAGGGGAACTTTTTGAAAAAAGTTCCCCTCAGACTCCCCTCAAAAACTTTCGGCTATTTCCTGCCTCGGTGCACCTTGCCAGAGGGGAAAACTTTTTTCAAAAAGTTTCCCCCGAGTAGTTAAAGGTATTCCTTGACGAGTATCTCGGCTATCTGCACGGCGTTAAGGGCCGCGCCCTTTCGGAGGTTGTCCGAGACTATCCACATGTTTATGCCGTTTCTGACCGTTGGGTCTTTGCGGATCCTCCCCACGAAGACCTCGTCCCTATCGGCGGCGTCAACGGGGGTCGGGTAGATGGCCTTCTCCGGCTCGTCGAGGACGACTACACCCGGGGCCTCTTCCAATACCGAGCGCACCTCCTCCGGAGATACGGCCTTCCTCGTCTCTATGTTCACGGACTCGGAATGCCCCACGAAGACGGGCACGCGCACCGTCGTGGCCGTCACCTTTACGGACTCGTCCCCGAGTATCTTCTGTGTTTCGCCAACCATCTTCATCTCCTCCTTCGTGTACCCGCTCCCGAGGAATTCGTCTATGTGTGGCAGGCAGTTGAAGGCTATCTGGTGGGGGAAGACCCTGAACTCCGCGGGCTTCATGTTGAATATGCTCCGGACCTGCTCGGAGAGCTCGTCCATGGCGTCCCTGCCCGCCCCCGACACCGACTGGTAGGTGGACACTACCACCCTCTTTATGGCGAACCGGTCGTGTATGGGCTTCAACGCCACCACCATCTGGATGGTGGAGCAGTTCGGGTTGGCGATTATGTTCCTGAACTTATACTCGGCTATCTTCTCGGGGTTCACCTCCGGCACCACGAGTGGGACGTCTGGCTCCATCCTGAAGCGGCTCGTGTTGTCCACCACCACGCAGCCCGCCGCTGCGGCCTTTGGGGCGTATTGCTCCGAGACCTTCGCCCCAGGGGAGAAAAGCCCTATGTCCATACCCTCGAAGGTCTCCTCTTCGAGGAGCCTTACGGGCTCCTCCTCCCCGCGGAAGCGCAGCTTGGAGCCCGCGCTCCTCTCCGAGGCGAGAAGGCGTATGCGGCCCACGGGGAACTTCCTCTCCTCGAGGATCTTGAGGAACTCGCCGCCCACCACTCCCGTGGCCCCGGCTATTGCTACGTTGTATGTCTTCTTCTTCATGATTATTTTCCGGGGGAAACCTTTCTGAAGAAAGGTTTCCACCGGGCCCCTTTCCAAAGACTTTTAGCTATTTCCCGGCAGGCGGCCGCCCGGCAGGAAATATCCAAAAGTTTTTGGAAGGTGTTTGAGGAAACCTTTTCTCAAAAAAGGTTTCCTCAATTTTTTATATTAAATCAAAAGTCTCTATCAAGTCAATTCCGGTTTTTCCCCGGCGGGCCCGCCCTCCCCGGTGGAGAGTCCGTCGAGTGCGTATCTGAAGCCCTCAACCTTCTTTTCCACCTCGTCGTACTTGGCCCTCGTGTTGTTTATGTGTCTGCCGAGGACCTCGAGGTCGGAGGAGAATTTCTCGAAGTCGTTTTTGAGCCTCTGGAGGGCCTTCAATATCTCTTCTGCGCGGGAGCCCACCTCCATGCCACGGAGCCCGAGGAGTATGGTCTGGAGGTAGGCGTAGA
>DATEAM010000234.1:0-12480 GCA_035288385.1 Thermodesulfobacteriota bacterium | reverse complement strand
GGGGGGTCTGGGGGGAAACCTTTCTTCAGAAAGGTTTCCCCCCAGTTTACCTGACCATGGGGTCGAAGATCATGTTGTATTCGAACATCCCGTGTATCTTTATCTCCTCTATGTCAAAGTCCTCCGGGAAAGGCGCGAAGGGTGAAGCGAGTTTTAGAGCCGTTATGGCCGCGTCGTCGAGCACCGGGTAGTTCGAGGACCTGGCGAGTTTCATGCCTTCTATCCTGCCGTCCCTGCCGATTGTGAAGTCTATGGTCAGTTTTCCCTGCCAGCCGTTCTTTACCGCGAGGACCGGGTACTCCCAGTAGCGCTCTATCCTGTTCTTGAGGTCCACGAGGTATTTTTGGTACTTAAGCTCCGAGGTGTTGAGCCTTAAGGTCTTGCCCTTCTCTCCACTGGGCGGCTCGCTCTCGTATTTCTTGGCGAGCTCCGTTATCTTCTCCTCGGTAAGAAGGAGGTTCGGCCTCCTTAGGGCCTCGCCCGCTGCCCCGTGGGGTTCTGCGTCTCCGGGACCTTCCCCTGAGTTGGCGCCGGCCTCTGCCGCCTTCACCTCAGCCGCGCCGCTTACCGGAACACCTGAAGAAGATTTCTCTGCTCCGGTCCCTTCGCCTGCGGATTTGCCTTTCGCTCCACCGGACCTTGCTTCCGGGGCCGGGCCACTTGTCCGTGGGGCGCTCGCCACGGGCGCGGGTTTACTGGATAGACTTTTGCCCCGGCCGGTCTCCGGGAAGGTCTCCTTCTCCACAACACTCGTCCTGTCGGCGTATCTCGCGGGGGGCTTTTCAGGTTTTTTAGACTCCTGGGGCGCCTGGTACCCGGGCGGCAGCTCCACAACCTCCACGATAACGGGCTCCCTAATTGATGGGAGGCTGTAGAGCCAGCCAAGCTCTGGGCCGAGGACGGAGACCGACCAGAGCACCGCTACATGCACGAAGAGGGATATCCAGAAAAAGGTCTTTAAGCGGGGATTCCCCGGCAAGTTTTTGATTGACATAATACCCTGATTCTGCAAAGAATGATAAGTAGGGGTATAGTAATAATACTTACAGTTTTATACAAAAAAGCGGAGAAATCCAATGTTTGGACTCGGCACGACAGAGCTAATACTTATTCTCGCAATCGTACTCATAATATTCGGCGTGGGGAGACTCCCGGATATCGGCTCGAGTATGGGCAAGGCCATAAAGAACTTCAAGAAGGCCACCGACGATAGCGAGATAGACATAACCCCGAAGGAAAAGCAGTAAGTCCATCTCCAGCGTTTTAACCGCCCCCCTTCTCCCCTTCCCGGCGCTCCCCCCGGCGCTCCCCCCGGCGCTCCCCCCGGCGCTCCACCCCGGTGCTTCCCCATGCCCCGGACGTATGCACTCATGACCCGCTTGTGGTCGGACAGATCGAACCGGGGCTGAAGGCGAATCCGCGCAATTACCGTACGTCCCTCCACTCATTCATTCACATACGCCGGCGGCAGGGTTGTTTAAAAATTTTCAAGGGGAAGGTCTTGCCCGATTTCAGCGAGTCTTCTTCCGCCAGCTGTCTTTTAACGCCGCCCCGCTGGTCAAGGCACATCCCGGCCCTTCGCTACCAGGTCCTCCTTGGACGCCCTCCCGGCCTCCCGCCCCCCGGCCCCCCCGGGGGGTGGTGCGTGAGTGTATCCCGCGCGCTCTGTCTTACCTGCTGGTGGAGCGTTAAGTCCACGGCTATCTCCTCAACGTCCCTCGTGAAGAGCAATTCCACGAGGGCCACCGAGACCCTCGGAGGCGAGTACGGGTTCCTGGCCACGGCCTTTATGACGCCGTAGCGCCTCGACCATACCCGGTGTGTAGCGAGGAGTCTCAATATCACCGGGGAGTTGGGCCTCTTCGAGGCGATCTTTACCACCTGGTGTTCAAGTGTGCGGGTGTTGTCGAGTATGTTTCTGATTACAAGGGGGTCGGGGTCTGAAAGGAGACGGTCGATGGTGTCCTGGTCGTGGGTCCTGGACAGGCTTCTTCTTTTACCGAGGGGGATGAACTCCATCTTCGCCTCTTCCTCCTTGTCGTAGCCGTATACGCCCGCCTTGCGGGGCGGGAGATCTGTGAAGAGGCGGGTTACCCTCCTTAGCCCGAGCCTTATCGAGGCGTGGGAGATGTTTTTATAGGCCCCTTCTCCGAGGGCCTCTTTGAACTCCCCGGGGTCCACGAGTATATGCAGGACCCTTCTCGTGTCGCCGTCGCGGCGTTCCCTCCTGTACAATATGTCGAAGAACCTCGCGGCCTCTTCCGGCTCGAGGGCCCTTAACCTCGCCCCGAGGTGCTTTAGCCTCATCGCCTCCTCGGGCAGGGCGGCCACCTCTTTTAACACCTCAAGTACAAAGGCCTCGAGTCTTTCCATTGGATGAATGTCCGGAGGGCTTAAGGAGGCTAACGGATGACGTCTATACCGTATTCGGAGACTCCATTCGGCATATCCGTGAAGAGGACCATCGCGGGTACAGTGGCCCTTGGCGGCAGGGTCCCTGACGAGGCGTCCTGGAAGATCTTCAGGATCTCTTCTCTGGAGAGGTTCTTTATCTCCTCCGTAGAAACGACCCTGCCCGGGGAGACTATAATGGAGTCGAGCCTCCTGCCCGAAGTGTCGAATATCACCCCGCGCACGCCCTTTATCACCTGGGGCTCGTTCGTCATGTTCCTTATCCGGGCCTCGATTACGAAGAGCTTCCCGAAGTTCTTGTTGTCGGCGTAAAAGCCGTTCACGCTCTCGACCTCAACTATCTGCTGGGTGCGGGTCGCCACCACGATGCTCCTGAGCCTCTCGGCGGCGCCGGTGAAGAGGATGACGGCCGCCCCTATGATGATGAATACTATAATGCCGAGGGCGAGGCCAGTTAAACCCGTCTTTTTCTCTCCCGAGACGTATATCTTTTCCCTCAGATCTTCTTCCGCGGGTTGTAAATCCTCTTTTTCCGCGTCATAAAAAGGGTATGGGAGCGGTTCGGAGAACCCCTCTGTTTTTCCTGTTTCCCAGGGGGCGGCGTCGGCAGGCCCCGAAGGGGGCTGTGCCGAACCGGGGCGCTGGGTTGGCGCTGAGAAGGGTATTACGTTTTCGGCGGAGGGCCCGGCAGGCGGTGCGCCTTCATCGGGGAAGCGGTCCACCTCGAAGTCCACGCTGTCTTTTTCTTCTTTTATGCGAGGGGCCTCGCCGGCGCTCTCCCCTGCGCCCGGACCCTTCTCCACGGTTTTTTCCGGGGGCGGTTCTTCTTTGACAAGGGCTGTCTCTTCTTCGGAGACTTCTTTTTCGAGGTCTTCCTTTTCCTCGGAGAACCTTGTATCGAGCTCCCTGGTGATGAACTCGTTAATGTCTATGTCCTTGAGGGGTGAGGACTCATAAGTGGATTCCCGTACAACCCCGGGTGTCTGGAGCTCCTCGTCCTTCTTCCCCACAACCTCTTCGTGGGGTTCCTCGGCAGGCTCCTCGGGTGTCTCCCCAGGGCCTCCCTCAGGGGCGGCGGCATCTTTTTTTTCAACGGGCTCGAAAAACATCCCCCTGCCGGTCTCCATAGCCTCTTCCTCTTCGGGTTCTTCCTCCCCGGCCTTTTCTGCTCCGGCGGGGGACGGCGTCTCCTCGGGGGTCTCGGCAGACGTGCCGAGTATTTCGTGAACCTCCAGCTCTTCGATCCGGGGCAGCGCCGGCACTATAAAGATATGGTGGCACTTGACGCACTTGACCTTGACGCTGTTGCCCGTAACCCTCGAGTCGTCGAGGAGGTAGTCGGTCTTGCACTTTTCGCAGGTGATTATCATATTTTAACGTCCTGTTTTAGCGAAGGGCGATAAGAATTTATCCTACTTTTTTAACATACAAGGCCACTTATTTCAAGGTGATTAAAGACCCGCGAGGTATGTGCCGGCCCCCGGAGTCGGCAGGGTTGCCCGTCCTGGGGGGATGTCTTATATTCCTGAATCCACGGCAAGGCCCTCGGGGGTGAAAAATTGATTTACATCATGGACAGGCGCCGGCAGAGGGTATATAGTTAAAAGGCTTGAAAAATACCGTCCCGAAGGGGAGGCATTGAGAGGGAGAGGCAATGCTTCTTGAGTTGGCGCTTTTTCTGCACATACTCGCCGCGATACTATGGATAGGTGGGATGCTCTTCCTCACCCTCGTCATCGCCCCGTTCCTCCAGTCCATGCCGGACCCAACGGAGAGGTCGAAGATATACCAGGTGGTGGGCAAGAAGTACAGGACGTGGGGCTGGGCCGCGATAATAACCCTCCTTGTCACCGGGCCCGTCATACTCTATACGCTCTACGGCATATCCCCGGGAGAGATATTCTCGTCAAAGCTCCACTCGACGGGCTTCGGAAAAGCACTCGCCGGCAAGCTCCTGCTCGTCTTCATCATAGTGGTCTCGAGCTTCACCCATGACTTCTGGCTTGGACCCAAGGCCAGGGTCTCCCCCAACTACTCGACCATAGCGCGGATATTCGGACGCTCGAACCTCCTCGTAGCGCTCTTCATAGTGATATTCGCCGTCATATTGAGGGCAGGGGGGTTTTAGCTTGGGGGAAACTTTCTGTAGAAAGTTTCCCCCAAGCCCCCTTCAAAGACTTTTAGCTTTATCCTTTTCAGGGAGACCCCTGCGGAAGAATTCTCTCACGAGGGGGTCTCCCTTAAAAGGATAGCCAAAAATTTTTGGAAGGAGTTTGAGGAAACCTTTTTATAAAAAGGTTTCCTCAATATGATATGCACAAGTACAACCCTCAGCACATAGAGCGGCTTCTTAGCGCGAAGAGGCGCAAGGAGGTAAACCCCCTTGTGGTCCTCAAGGAGGCGGGCCTGAAGAGCGGGGACGTCTTCGCCGACGTGGGGTGCGGCCCGGGTTTTTTCTCCCTGCCCGCGGCCAAGGTGGTGGGTAGCTCCGGGGTCGTGTACGCCGTGGACACTCAAAAGGAGATGCTCCGGGAGCTCCGGAAGAGAAGGCCCCCGGGGAACGTAAGGGTTTTAAGGTCCGGGGAGAACTCAATCCCCGTCGATACCTCGACGGTGGATTTTATACTCCTCGCATACGTGCTCCACGAGACCGAGAGCAAGCCACGGTTCCTTAAGGAGCTTAAAAGGATACTCAAGAAGGGTGGTACGCTCCTCATACTCGACTGGAAGAGGAGGAGGGAGGAAAAGGGCCCGCCCATGGAGGAGAGGCTTACGATAAAGGCCGTAAGGGAGCTCCTTGAGAGGGCTGGGTTTTCGAGGATAAGGTCATCCTCGCTTACACCTTCTCATTATAAAATTACGGCCGTTAAATGAGCCGGGGGGGAACCTTTCTGAAGAAAGGTTCCCCCCCAGACCCCCCTTTCAAAGACTTTCGGCTATTATCCCTTGGATGGAGACCCCCTCTCGTGCGAATTTCATCCCCGGGGGGGGCGGGGGGGTCTCCATCCAAGGGATAGCTAAAAGTTTTTGAAAGGGGTCCGGGGAAAACTTTTTACAAAAAGTTTTCCCCGGGAAAAGGAGGTGAGTCATGGAGGTAAGGGTAGACTCGACGACGATTTCACTTATAAGGGGCGATATTACCGTGGAGGATACGGACGCCATAGTCAACGCCGCGAACACGAGGCTTGCCGGAGGAGGCGGAGTTGACGGCGCCATACACAGGGCGGGCGGACACAGGATAAAGGATGAGTGCAGGAAGATCGGCCGCTGTCCCACGGGGGGCGCGGTCTTAACCATTGGCGGGAACCTCAAGGCCCGCTTTGTCATACACGCCGTGGGCCCCATATACAAGGACGGGAAGCACGGGGAGGCAGGGCACCTGAAGGACGCCTACGAGGCGAGTCTCAGGATAGCAAAGGAAAAGGGCTTGAAGAGCGTGGCCTTCCCCTCCATAAGCACGGGCGCCTACGGCTACCCCATAGAGGAGGCCGCGGAGATAGCACTCAAGACGGTCATGGGGTTCGTAAAGGAGAACAGGGGGCTCGAGTTAGTGAGGTTTGTGCTCTTCTCGGACCACGACCTCAAGGTCTACGAGGAGAAGCTGAAAGAGGCCTCGATGTAAACCTTCTCGATGTAAATCTTAAAGACGTCTCCTTGACACCCCCCGGGCCGGTTATATACTTAAAATAGATGGACGAAAGGGGTGATTGTCATGGCCAGAGGCATAAGGGCGGAAGACTTTAACGAGCTTAACGAAGTGGCCTTATTCATGGGCCAGCTTTTCGAAAAGTACAGGACCATGGAGACCGGGGACCTCAGGGCCCTAATTGATAAGGGCGAAAGGTTTCTTCTCATTGACGCCAGGGGGCCAGGGGAGTTCGCAGGAGGGCATATCTGCGGCGCCGTAAACATACCCGTCGAGTGTGTGGAGCGCGACATCTCCGGCCTTGCCGACACAGAGGGGCTCGTGGTCGTATATGCAGGCGACTCACTAAGCGCACAGAGTGTTGTGGCCGTCGATAAGCTTCACACCCTCGGATATGACAAGGTCCTGCGCTACGCGGGCGGACTTAAGGAGTGGAAAAAGGCGGGGCTCTGCGTCGAGGGCCTTAATAAGGCCGCTTGAAAAAGGCTGGGCAGAATTCCCGCAGCTAAAAACCTTTGAAAGGGTTTGAGGGGGGTTTTTATGAAAACTTCTCCCTTTTTAATTCTTAAAAAACGCTTGTTTTTCAATTGGTTACATCAAGTCCCGGCCCTTGACGCCGGGGTTCCCAGGGTCTATACTTACAATAGAAGAAAAAATTCATCTTCAAAAAGGGGTGATAATGATGCTGACCATAAACTCAAAAGAGATAATGAGGCTTATGGAAACCGGTGCGCTCTTTACCGTAGTGAACGTGCTCGAAAAGGAAAGCTACGACCTGGAGCATATCTGCGGCTCCATAAACATCCCCGTCGAGGAGATGGAGACCGAGGCCCCTGGGCTTATAGGCACTGACGAGCGGGTGATAGTCCACTGTTCGGGGCCTAAATGCACAGCGAGCGAGGTGGCATGCACGAAGCTCGAGGGCATGGGTTACAGGAACGTAGAGAGGTTCACAGGCGGCATTGAGGAGTGGAAAAAGGCAGGCTACTGCATCGAGGGTAAAGAGGCGAGGAAGGCCGCTTAAAGCGCGCGGCCTTATCCGGCAATCACGGGCCTTTATGGCCGAAGAAGGGGTGAGTTCCCGCTTGGGGGTTCACCCCTTCGGATTTTTTTGCATAATATGCCGGCGAGACACCGCACCGGGGAAGCGGAAATAGCCAAAAGTTTTTGAAAGGGGTGAGGGGGAAACTTTTTTCAAAAAGTTTCCCCCGGTTTCTTATTCCCCTATCTTTACGAGGAGCCCTTTTCTCTTAACGGCCCTGAAGTTCCAGGCGAAGAAGAGCACGGCCGCGGTTATGTACGCGGCGTTAAGGAGCATCGCCCTTACCAGGTGCCCCACGGGCAACACCCCATCGGATATTACGACCCTCATGCCCTCGAAGACCTGGGCAGAGGGGATGTAGAACGCTATCGCCTGCAACGACGGCGGGAGTACCTCCACGGGGTAGAATACGGCCGAGACGGGCTGGAAGAGGAGCGCTACACCCCAGGCCAGCACCTCGGCCTCCTGGCCGAACCTCAGTATGAGCGCCGTAGTTATAATCCCTATGGACCAGCCCATGACGATGAGGTTAAGGGCAAGAGGTATCAGCGGCAGCCCGAGGGTAAAGACGTTGAAGGAATAGAGGACGAGGGCGAGGGTGACCATGACCGAAGAGGCGAGCACGAGCTTTACGACGCTCATGGCGAGCAGCGAGAATATATACTCAACGGAGGTAAGCGGGCTTACGAATATGTTCAGGAGGTTCCTGCTCCAGACGTCCTCGAGGAAGGAGACGGTGATGCCCTGCTGGCTCCTGAAGAGTATGTCCCAGAGTATGAGGGCCCCGAGGAAGAAGGTTATGAAGTTGGGGAGCTCTCCCCCGTACCTCGTAAGGTAGATGCCCACGAAGCCCCAGAGCAGGAGGTCGAGAAGAGGCCAGTAGAATATCTCCATCAGCCGGGGCATGCTCCTCTTGTAAAGATAGAGATACCTCAACGTATAAGCTAAAACCCTCGATGGCTTCATAGGAACCTTTCTTGAGGGAAACTTTTTGTAAAAAGTTTCCCTCAAACTCCCTTCAAAAACTTTTAGCTATTGTCCTGGAGGACTCCCCCGGTTTTTTCGGGGGAGTCCTCCAGGACAGCCGAAAGTCTTTGGAAAGGGGGTCTGGGTGGGAACCTTTCTTCAGAAAGGTTCCCCCCCAGACCCCCCAGAAAACCCCTCAGAGGTGTCTGGCGATCTTCAGGAAGACCTCTTCGAGGCTTTCCCCCTTGAACTCCTCTTTTATCTTCTCGGGCCTGTCTATGGCGATTATCCTGCCCCTGTCCATGAATATCACCCTGTCGCTCATCTCTTCCATCTCCTTCATGTTGTGGGAGGTGTAGAGCAGCGTTAGTTGTTTTTCCCTGTTTATATCCTTGAGGAGCCTTCTCGTCTTGTCGGCCATGTCCGGGTCGAGGCTCGCCGTGGGCTCGTCGAGGAAGAGGATCTTCGGGTCGTTAAGGAGGGCCTTGCACAGGCACACCCTTGTGAGCTGGCCCGAGGAGAGCCTTCTTATGGGCACGTCCTTGAGGTCTTCTATCTCGAAGGTCTTAAGGAGCTCCGCTATCTTCGGCCTGGGTTTCCTTACCCCGTAGAGCCTGGAGAATACGAGGAGGTTTTCCGTTACCGTAAGGGAGAGCGGCAGAGAGATATAGGAGCTGGAGAAGTTGACCTGAGAGAGGATCTCCTCGCGGTTGGACTTGAGCTCCTTGTCGAATATCCTTATGCGCCCCCTGGTGGGGTTCGTGAGGTTGAGGAGCATCTGGAGCGTTGTAGTCTTGCCCGCTCCGTTCGGCCCGATCAGGCCGACGATCTCGCCCTCGTACATGTCGAAGGAGATATCGTCCACGGCCCTGACGCCGTTAAAGTCCTTTGTGAGCTCACGCACCTCTACAAGTCGTTTCATTGTTTTTTTAACTCGAACCTGCTTTAAGAAATCAGACCCTGACTCATTCTTCGCCGCTCAGTTCCATGTAGACCTTTTCCGCGTTCAGGGGCAGCCACTCCCGGTACATGAGGTAACCCTCGTAGGCCGGCAGGCTTATCTCCTTTTTAATCTCCTCGGCGCCCTTACCGAGTCCCTTCAATCTCCTTACCTCGGAGTCGAGGTCGAGGAGGTATTTTTTGTATTCGAGGAGGCCCTCCTTTGCGGCCACGTCTCCGTGGCCCGGGACGTACCTCGATGCGTTGAGGCCTATAAGCTCGTCCACGGCCTTTAGAGCCCCCGAGAATACGCCGTCGTGGAGCCAGGGGAGCCGCCCCTTGTACAGGAGGTCTCCGGTGAAGACGACGTCCTCCCCGGGTACGTAGACGTAGGCGTCGCCGTAAGTGTGCGCGGGGGGTGTGTGTACAATCTCGAAGGTAGTCGAGCCTGCCCTTAATACAAGTCTATCGGAGAACGTGATCTCCGGTAGGGTGAGGGTGAACTCGTCGAGGCTATCCTCGCCGAAAAATCTCTTGAACCGTGCCCTGTGGGGCTCGTCCTTTTCTATTAACAGGCTCCTCGTCTCCTCGTGGGAGATTATGGCGAGGGCCTCCCGGAAGTACTGGTTGCCGAAGGTGTGGTCTCCGTGGTAGTGTGTGTTTATTACATATATAACGGGCAGTTCGGTGACTTCCTTTATCCTTTTTCTAAGGTCAAGGGCGAGCCCCCTGGGACCCTGCGTGTCTATGACGACCACTCCCGAGTCGGTCACGACGAACCCGGAGTTCGTCCCGCCCTCCTCCCCAATGAAGGCGTATACCCTGTCCGTCAGTTTTTTTAACTCCGGGGCAGCCTGTGCGGAGTCTTCGAGGATGACGAAAAAAAGGGAAAGAATGAGTAACGTTAAAAAACGCGCCCTATGCCTCATGAGCTTCTCCTTACCTTTCCGGTTATGATTTCTTATCAGAAAAAGCCGTATATGACAATGAAATTAACGGGAGGGTGTTTACCGTCGGACCTCCCGCCCTTTTATAACAAGGGGCCCGAAGGGCACGGCATTTATCCACAGGGTTTTCCACGGCAGGGGTTTATGTCAGTGGAAATTCTCCGCCCTGAAAGGGGGCCCGGCCGGCAAATACCGGATTTACACCTGCCCATAAATGTGTTAAGATATAAATATTATAACGCCATAAAAATATTCACAAAAACATTATGAACACGAGAGACTTCCAGAAAGAGATCAAGCTGCATATCGAGGCCCGGTACCCCGTGCTCTGGCTCGTCTCCTTTGAGGAGCGAAGGGTGGAGAAGATACTCGAGCGGCTGTGCGAGGAGATGAAGTTCGACTACTGGACCTGGTCGGTCTCCAAGGGCCTTAGCGGAGGGGAAGGGGACAAGAAGAAAAAGGAGAGGATGGGCAAGGAAAAGATCCTGCCCGCCATAGAGGAGAGGATAGGCAGGAGCGAGGACGAGGACAACCTCTTCCTCCTTAAGGACATAGCAGGCTACTTCCTCTCCCACGAGTTCCTGAGGAGGTTCAGGGACCTGCCGGCCCAGATAGACGAGCACCGCTCGCTCAATACCATCTGCATAGTCTCTCCCACTCTCGGAGAGATACCCCCGGAGCTCGAAGAGGACATAGTGGTCCTCGAGCTCTCGCTTCCCGACTACGACGAGATAGCCGAACTTCTGGCCTCCACCTACGGGCACCTGATCCCCGAGACATGGCACGCCTCAACGAGGTCCATCCTGTACAAGTCCCTCCAGGGCCTGTCCATGGACAACATAAAGCGCGTCATCAGGAAGGCCATAAGCCTCAATAACGGCAAACTGAACGAGGACTGCATCGCCTACGTACAGGACGAGAAGCAGCAGATAATAAAGAAGCAGAAGATAATCGACTACTACCCCCACAAGGAGACCATAGAGCACATAGGCGGGCTCGACGAGATAAAGAACTGGTTCATAGAGCGCGAGCACGTCTTCCGCCTGAGCAAGGACAAGATAGAGACCCTGGGGCTCGACGTGCCCAAGGGGCTTCTCTTGATAGGGGTCCCCGGCTCCGGCAAGAGCCTGTGCTGCAAGGCGCTTGCCGGCATCTGGAACCTGCCGCTTCTGAGGCTCGACGTGGGCCGTCTCTTCGGCTCCACCGTGGGCGAGTCCGAGAAGAACATCAGAAAGTGCATACAGCTCGCCGAGGCCGTAAGCCCGTGCATACTCTGGATAGACGAGATAGACAAGGCCTTCGGGGGAGTGACGGGCTACCAGGGGGACTCGGGCACACAGCTGCGCGTATTCGGCACCTTTGTGACATGGCTCCAGGAGAAGCAGAAACCCGTCTTCGTCATATCCACTGCGAACGAGCCCAAGAACCTGCCACCGGAGCTTTGGAGGAAGGGCAGATACGACGAGGTCTTCTTCGTCGACCTGCCGAGTCTCGAGGAGAGGGAGGAGATATACAGGATACACCTCGAAAAGAGGGTCCAGAACATGAACACCCTTAACCTGAGGGAGCTATCCCGGAACTCCCAGGGCTTTACGGGCGCCGAGATCGAGCAGGCCGTAAAGGACTCCGTGGTGACCACCTTCAACGCCTTCCACCAGGGCAAGACCCCCAGGGAGCTGGAGGAGAAGATAGACGGGCTCTTAACGCTCGAGGTCACGCAGGAAACGCTTTTGAACTCCATAAGGAACATAACGCCCCTTTCGGTATTGAAGAAGGAGGAGGTCGAGGAATTGAGGACCTGGAGCCACCAGAGGGCGCGGCCCGCCTCAAGGAGCCTCTTCCTCCAGAGGGCCGAGGCCCTGACCGACGAGGAAAAACGCAATATCGCCATACACGAGGCCGGCCACAGCATCACAATGAAGCACCACTTCGACACAACCCCGGTCTTCATAAGCCTCGACAACTACAGAAACGCCAGCTTCTTCATCCCCGCCGACGAGGCGATGCGCACCACCTTCACGAAGCGCGACCTGGAGAACGAGATAGGGGTCATACTCGGAGGGATGGTAGCCGAGGACGAGGTCATAGGAAACGACTCCAAGACCCTGGGGGCCTCCCACGACCTGAGGCACGCCACCGACATCGCCAGGAGAATGGTCGTGGAGTACGGCTTCGGGGACAAGATGAGCAACAAGAGCCTCGTCGGGCTCGGCGACTACGCGCTCACCTCCGGGAGCGAGGTTTTAGACGATATCCAGAAGATACTCAACAACGCCATGGAGAGGACCGCCGACATCATAGCCGCCAACAGGGACGTCCTCGGCAGGCTCGTCGACATCCTGATGGAAAAGGTCCTCATGAACACCGAGACGTTGAACGAGTTCTTCGCCAAGAACCCCATAAGCTATACCGGACTGCCCAAGGGGGGCCAGCCCGCATAAGGGAGCGGCCGGCTTTTTCATGGGAAGCACGGATGCGGCAAGTTCAACAGGGTACGGTGGGGACGGCTTGTGTTGGGGGGGGAGGGG
>DATEAM010000233.1:0-5679 GCA_035288385.1 Thermodesulfobacteriota bacterium | reverse complement strand
TCTTTGGAGGGGGCTTGGGGGGACCTTTCTTCAGAAAGGTTCCCCCAAAAAACCGTTGACCGGGCAAGGGGGTTGATGGTAGAAAATATGACTCGGCCCGAGGGGTTTCGGTAAAAAAATATTCAAGAGGTGGACATGGCTGAAAGGGTGGTCGGGGTTATCGGAGGAAGCGGTCTTTACGAGATAGAGGGCCTTGAGGACGTAAGGGCCGTAAGGGTGGATACGCCCTTCGGGGACCCTTCGGGCGAGTACATGACCGGGCGCCTCGGGGATACACGGATGGTATTCCTCCCGAGGCACGGCCGGGGGCACACTCTCCTGCCCTCGGAGGTGAACTACAGGGCTAACGTCTTCGGCATGAAAAAGCTCGGAGTCGAGTGGATAATATCCGTCTCGGCGGTGGGGAGCATGAAGGAGGAGATAAAGCCCGGGCACATAGTGGTGGTGGACCAGTTCTTCGACAGGACGAAGGGCCGTGAGTCCACCTTTTTCGGCTCCGGCATCGTGGGACACATCGAGTTCGCCGACCCCGTATGCGCCTCCTTGAGCGACGTGCTCTACGGGGCGGCTAAAGAGGCCGGCGCCAGCGTGAAAAAGGGCGGCACCTACGTCTGCATAGAGGGCCCCCAGTTCTCCACGCGGGCGGAATCGATGATATACAGGTCCTGGGGCGTGGACGTAATAGGCATGACGAACATACCCGAGGCGAAGCTCGCCAGGGAGGCCGAGATATGTTACGCTACCATCGCCCTTTCCACGGACTACGACTGCTGGCACGCCGAGGAGGAGAGCGTTACCGTGGAGATGATACTCGAGACCTTGAAAAAGAACGTGGCCACGGCCAAGGAGATAATAAGGAGGGCCGTGTCGGGGATAAAACACCCGAGGCAGTGCAAGTGCCCGGGGGCGCTAAAGTACGCCGTCATTACCGACAGGAAGGCCATACCGGAAGGAGCGAAGAAAGACCTCTCGCTCCTCCTGGGCAAGTACCTTTGAGGAAACCTTTTTGAAAAAAGGTTTCCTCAAACTCCTTCCAAAAACTTTTGGCTATCCTTTGGAGGGGGACCCCGTGGAAGAAATTCCTCGCGAGGGGGTCCCCCTCCAGAGGATAAATAGCTATAAGTCTTTGAAGGGGGTCCGGGGAAACTTTCTCCAGAAAGTTTCCCCCGGAAATAAACCAAGGAGTTTTTGATATGAGCATACTGGTTGTAGGTTCCGTCGCCTTCGATTCCGTAAAGACGCCCTTCGGGAACGTCAACGACGTCCTGGGCGGCTCAGCCACTTATTTTTCAACTTCGGCGAGCTATTTTACGGACGTAAGGCTCGTGGCAGTCGTTGGTACGGATTTTCCCGACGAGCACGTGGAGATGCTAAAGACCAGGGGCGTGGACGTGGAGGGCCTCAGGAAGGTCCCGGGGAAGACCTTCCGCTGGAGGGGCTACTACGAATACGACCTGAACCAGGCCCACACCCTCGAGACGCAGCTTAACGTATTCAGCGGCTTCGACCCCGATATCCCCGAGAGCTACAGGGACTGCGAGTACGTCTTCCTGGCGAACATAGACCCTGTGCTGCAGTTGAAGGTCCTCGATCAGGTGAGGAACCCGAAGCTCGTCGCCTGCGACACGATGAACTTCTGGATAGAGGGAAAGCCCGATGAGCTGAGAAAATTACTGAAGAGGGTGGAGCTCTTCGTCATAAACGAGGGCGAGGCCCGCGAGTTCACCGGCGAGTCGAGCCTTGTGAAGGCCGCGCGCAAGATCCTCGACATGGGCCCCTCCACCCTCATCGTAAAGCGAGGAGAGTACGGCGCGCTCATGTTCAACGCACGCTCGGTATTTTCGGCCCCCGCCTATCCCCTCGAGGACATCTTCGACCCCACCGGGGCAGGGGACTCCTTCGCAGGCGGGCTCGTAGGGTATCTCGCAAGCACAGGGGACTTAACCGAGGAGAACTTCCGGAAGGCCATGATATTCGGGAGTGTCATGGCCTCCTACAACGTGGAGGCCTTCAGCCTCGGCAGGCTCGGTTCCCTGGACATCGAGGACATACGCTCGCGCTACAACGATTTTAAGCGGTTGACCCACTTCGAAGATTTGTGATAGTTTAATTACGCCTGTTTTCCCGGGCCCTGAACGTAAAGGACTCTCGATTAACGTAAAGATGATATATGTTTTTCGTCCGCACCCTCCCCTTAACCTGTCGCAGCCGTTGCTCAGGAGTCTATGACTTTCGTTTCTCCTTCAACAACCCTTTAATGAGACCGAGAAGACCCCTGCCGTTAAGTTTGAAATTTTCGCTTCAACCTTCATAGGGGCCAAGGGATTAAAATGGACAACTTCTTTAAAACGGCGATCTTCCCCGTACTCTTTCTCCTGGTCTTTACCGGGTGCGGGCCGGCCCTCAAGCAAAGGAGGGAGGAGGCCGATATACATTACAGGATCGGAGTTGTGCAGTTCAACGACGGGAAGATTACCGAGGCCTTGAAGGAGCTGACCTACGCCGTCGAGGCGTACCCCGAAGAGCCCTCTTACCACAACGCCCTGGGGCTCGCCTACTTCGCCAGGGGGATGAACGTAGATGCGAAGAGGTACATAAAGGAGGCGATAAGGCTCAGGCCCGACTTCTCCGAGGCCCACGTCAACCTCGCCGCCGTGTATCTGGCCGAGGGGAACTGGGACGGGGCGATAGAGGAGTCGAGGGCCGCGCTCGAAAACGTCTTCTACTCCACCCCGGAGCTCGCCCATTTCAACATGGGACGGGCCAACTACAACAAGGGCCTTCACATGGAGGCGCTCGAAAACTTTAAGGCCGCCGCCGATCTGAGCCAGAACTACAACGCGGCCTATTACAACATGGGCCTCACCCTCGACAAGCTCAACAGAACGGAGGAGTCCGTGGCGGCGTACAGAAAGGCGATAAGGATTCAGCCCGGCTACGTGGACGCCCATTACGCCCTCGGGCGCGCACTCGTTAAGAAAAAAGACAGGGCGGGGGCGGTGGAGGCCTTCAGGAAGGTCATGGAGCTTGCCCCGGATAGCGATATGGCAAGATTCGCCAGGGATTACATAGAGCTTATGAAGTAGTCCGCCAGGCCGGTTGAAGTTTTTTTGAGAGGGAAGGGAGATGGAGAGTCCTGGGGAGTATCTGAGAAGAGAGAGGGAACTCAGGGGGATATCGCTCAAGAAGATCCACGAGTCCACCCGGGTACCGATGAAGAGCCTTTCCGCGCTCGAGGCCGACAGGTACGAAGACCTGCCTCACGCCGCCTTTGTAAAGGGTTACATAAAGGCGTACTGCAAGGAGCTCGGGCTCGATGAGACTGACGCGGTACTGCGTTATGAGGTCTATTGCAGGGAGAGGGCGGAGAAGAGCGAGCCGGTCGAAAAGCCCGAGAAACCCCTTCAAAGGGAGCCGGTGCAAATAGGCTCGAAAAACATGGTCGTCATCCTTGTGGGCCTCGGTGTGTTGATAATCGCCGTGGTCTACTTCGTCTCTTCGAGGGGTGGGCCTGCGGTGGGGCCGCAGGGGGGTCCTGATGACGGGCCTGCGCAAAGTATAGCGGCCCCTGAGTCCCCCGCCCCTGAGGAGACGACGGAGGATGTCCCCGGGGCCGTAAAGGAGCCCGCCGTCGAGGCCGGGGGGCCCGCCTTGGAGAAACCGGCCCTCTTTGCCCCCTTGGCCTCCCCGCCCCTCTTTGCCCCTCCGGCCCCCCCGGCCCCCATGCCGGCGGCGGAACCGGGCGAACACGTCCTTACCGTCACCGCGAGCGAGACCTCGTGGATAAGTATAACCATAGACGACGGAAAACAGAGGGATGTGCTCTTGAGGCGGGGCGAGAGAGTCGTGTGGAAGGCCTCCAAGAGTTTGTCCCTCGTCATAGGCAACGCCGGGGGGGTCAAGGTCGACTTCGACGGCAAGGACGTGCCACTCCTCGGAGAACCCGGAGAGGTGGTAAGGATAAAACTCCCCTTGTAGACAGTCCCGCAAGGGCGTCCATGGGTCATTCGGAAGTTCTATTTTCAAGGAGATGTTATGGAATCAGTCATAAGGTGCAGAAAGTGCGGCAAGAAGATGAAGAGCGTGCGCGTGGACGATTACAAGATAAAGTTCTCCTGTGCGCCCTGCGGCTACTCGGAGTACAAGACGGCCCCGGCGGCATCCAGGGCCATAAACCCGCACCTCTCGCGCTCGAGCCTCCTGCCCCTTATACTGGACGAGAGCGGAAAGTTCTTCTATGAGACCGAGCGGGCCTCGAGGGAGAGAAAGGAGATAATCACCCTCGAAGAGGTGAGCATGCTCGCCAGCTCGGACTACGACCTCGACGCGGTCCTGAAGGCCATGGCGGAAAAGACCGCCAGGAGGCTCGGGGTGGACATCTGCTCCATATACCTCTGGGACGGGGAGTACATGGTATTGAGGGGCACCTACGGGCTCGCCCAGGAGGCGGTGGGCAAGGCCCGGCTCAAGATCGGCGAGGGTATAACGGGCTCGGCCGTAGAGGCGGGGAAACCCCTCCTGATAGAAGACGTGTCAAAGGACCAGCGCTACAGGTACTTCCCCGAGACGAAGGAGGAGCAGTACAAGATAAAGACCATGTACTCCTACCCCATGTTCTCCGGTAACGAGCCCTTCGGGGCCCTGAACGCCCAGACCGTGGTCACCAAGGAGTTTACCGAAGACGAACTCTCCTTCATCTCCGTCGTGGCGAACCTCATACTCGGGGCCGTCAAGATGAGAAAGAACGTCTGATGCCGGGGGCTTTCCTGAGGCTCTATCGGGCGGCTTTCCGGACCGTCATCCTTTCGGCCCTTGTCTCCTCCGCATGGCTTTTTGTCCCCGGCGCGCCCTTGGCTCAAGAGCCCTCCATGACGGTTAAGGAGGCACAACACTTCCTGGTGAGGTTCGAGGGGAGCGACAACGCCGTCTCGGGACACCTCATAGGGCTACTCCTCGAAGAGGCCTACTACAAGGTCGGCGCCGACCTCGCCTACTGGCCCGCGGAGAGGATAGAGGCCTTCCTCTACTCCGAAAAGACGTTTTACGACGTAACGAAGAGCCCGTCATGGGCCGGGGCCCTCTACGACGGGAGGATAAAGATCCCTGCCGGCGGGGTGGTCGAGAGGACCGCCGACCTCGAGAGGGTGGTCTTCCATGAATACACCCATGCACTCGTGCACGCCCTCTCGGCAGGCAGGGCGCCCACGTGGCTTAACGAGGGCATTGCGCAGTACGAGGAGGGAAGGGAGGCCGGGGCGCATAAGGACTATCTGAGAGAACTCGCCGCCGAAGGCACGGTTTCGCTCAAGGAACTCGAAGGCCCCTTCACCGCTCTAAACCCCGACGGCGCCTTCAGGGCGTACCTCCTTAGCCTCTCTGCTACCGAGTACATCGTCCGTGAGTTCGGCCTCTCTTCCGTAAAGAGGGTGATCGAGGGCCTCGGCCAGGGCCTCGACCTCGAAGGCTCCATACGCTCAAGCCTCCACCTCTCATACGAGGACCTCGAAGAGAGCTGGCTCGGGTATTTGAGAAGATAATTGAGGGGAACTTTTTGAAAAAAGTTCCCCTCAAACTCCCCTCAAAAACTTTTAGCTATTACCCCTTGGAGGGAGACCCCATCGCAAGAGATTTCTCACGCGGGGTCTCCCTCCAAGGGATAGCCATAAGTCTTTGGAAGGG
>DATEAM010000232.1:0-2101 GCA_035288385.1 Thermodesulfobacteriota bacterium | reverse complement strand
CATCTTTACGGACCCCGGAGGGAAACACCCGAGCTGGAGGGCCGTCTCGGCGAACCCGAACTTCAGGTTCGTCCTCTGGCTAAGGACGTGCATGGTGAAGGCGTTTCCGTAAAGGGCGGCAAAGCCTCGCCTTCCGGCCATCTCCATCAGGAAGTTGAGCATCGATTTCATGATGCCCCTTCCCCTGAACTTGGGCTCCACCACGGCGGCCCCTATCTCGGCGACCCTGCCGTTGGGCCTCGGAAGCAGAGCGAAGTGACCTATGACCTCCCCCTTCTCCGTTGAGGCCACCGCCGAGATCATCCTGCCCTCCCTGTTCATCGCCTCTATCCTCTCGGGGAAGTAGAGGTCTTCCTTAAGGTATGTGTACTTGTACGCCCGGTATATGCACTTCGATACCTCCACCGCCTCGGCGGCGTCCATGAGCCTCACCGTGAACTTCGCGTCACCGGGGACCACCTCGCAGTACTCATAGGGCCTCAATTCCTCTGCGGGGAAGTACTCCTCCACGTGGCGGCCCTTCAGGTACTTGAAGAGCTGGAGCTCTTTTCCCTCCCTGCCCCTGTTTATGTACTCGACGCTGTCCATGTTATCCTCGATGGCCTTGAGGCCCGGGGTGACCTTGCCCTCCTTTATGAGCCTCGAGGAGAAGGGAAGCCCCATCTCGTCTATGAGTATCTTGAGCCCGTCTTCACGGACCTCGAAGGTAACGGAGTAGGACTCGTCCTCGTAGGGGTCGAGGGCGTGGGTGAGCACGTTCGCGCAGGCCTCCTTCAGGGCCGTCGTTATCTCTGCCGTCTCCTTCTCGGAGAAACCCGTCCTTCGGGCCATGACGGCGCAGTAGGAGAGCACCCCGTCGATGTACACGGGGTCATTTGGCACCGTAATCCTGGAGGTGTTTTTTGGCATGGCCTGATTTTTTTTGGGGTGTGCGGGCCCATGCTACCATAGGAAGACGGCCTTTTAAAGCAAAAAATCCAGGCAGTTCAAGGGGTTTTTGCAATGCAGGGTTTCAGGAACTTCCCCGTTGTCCCTGTCCTCTGATAATAGGCGAAGATTTTTCTTGCCAAAAGAGCAAAAAGAATATATAAACGATTAAGCATGGTGATCCGCCGCTTAACCTCTTGTTAAACGCTCAAGCTGGATACTCGTTAAGATTGATGGGAAAGGGTCATCTGAGAGGCTACTTCAGGGCCGACAAAGAGCTCGTAATAGTGCTGCTCCTGGTCGTAATAACGGGGCTCGTCCATTTCTTTGTCGACTACCAGAGGGTCTTCCTGAACTTCTTCTACCTGCCCGTACTCCTCGGGGCGTATTTCTTCGGGAAGAGGCACGGGACCTATTCCGGCATACTCTCCTTCCTCTTGATAATGTCCATAGCCTATTTCATCCCCGAGAACTTTCTCTACGCCGGCAAGAACTCCACCCTTTACAAGTGGACGGACCTCGTCATGTGGGGGAGCTTCCTCGTAATAACGGGCTACGCCATGGGCACCCTCTACGATAAGAAGGAGACGACCATAAAGGAGCTTAAAAAGACCTACGACGGTATCATAACCATGCTCTCCCTCGTCGTCGATTCCGTGGACAAGTACACCCAGAGCCATTCCTACAGGGTCTCGAAATACGCGGAGAAGCTGGCCGTGGCCGCGGGGCTCCCCGAGGACGAGGTGGAGGACATAAGGATAGCCGCGCTCCTGCACGACCTGGGCAAGATCGGGGTAAGCGCCGAGGTGCTTAACAAGATCGGCAGGTTAAACGAGAGCGAGAGGAAAGCCATGTCGAGCCATACGGACAATGGCACCAGGATACTCGAGCCCGTGGGCGGAAGGGTCTTGAAGATACTCCCCCTCATCCTGAACCACCATGAGAGGTACGACGGCAAGGGCGGCCACGGACTCATTGGGGACTCCATACCCATAGGGGCCAAGATCATAGCCGTCGCCGACGTCTACGACGCTCTTACCACGGACAGGCCTTACAGAAAGGCGTTGACGCCCCTTGAGGGGAAAAAGGAGATAGTAGGCAACACTGGTTCCCACTTCGACCCCGAAGTGGTGAGGTGCTTTGAGAGCGTATTCCATAGTCTCGAAGCCGAGGG
>DATEAM010000231.1:0-7269 GCA_035288385.1 Thermodesulfobacteriota bacterium | reverse complement strand
GAACGCGGTGGAATCTTTTCCTTTCAATGAAGTCGGGAAGGTAACGGTCAGCATCGGCCTGACACAGTTTGAAAAAGACGATACGAGCGATACGTTCTTCAAGAGGGTCGACAAGGCCCTTTACAAGGCAAAGGCAGGCGGCGGCAACAGGGTAGAGATGGGTTGAAAGATACGCTTTTCCCCCGGCAATCAGTATTTATGTTCTTTAACAATAGAGGTTTGCAGGTGTAATACTCACGATGGCACTGCGTTCACTGCCTATTTTTTTCCGCCGGACATTCCAAAACCCTTTCCATATCAGCACCCCCCCGCGCCTGAAGGGCTTTAAAATCCTGTTTACATGCCGTGCATCTTTTTTTATAATAAAACATCTATGGATGATGGTCATTCCGGCGGTTCTGCCCTGGGGGTCCCGCACAAAAGCCCCCTGGAGGGAGATATTTTTCTCTTTAAAATGTAGCCGGGTCCCGCAATCAGCCTCCCGCGCGGGTAATTCCTAAAGGCAAGGAAAATCAACGGGGTGTTGAATATGGCCGGTAGATTGAAAAAATCTAAAAGGGGCGTAAAAGAAGCCGGAGCGCGTGCGGTGCTTGTGGAGGAAGTGCACCCCGGCCCCGTCGCCGATGACCTCAAGGCATATAAACTCCTCTTCGATAACATATCCGACCTCGCCTATATCTGCGACGCCTCCGGAAGCGTCCTCTTCGTCAACAGGGTCGCCGAGAAGTTTACAAACAAGAAGCCCGAAGATATCATCGGCAAACCCTTCGCCCCCTTCTTCGACGAGGAAAACCTCGAAAAGGCGATGGACGCCTACAAGAGGACCCTTCAGGGCCAAAGCCCCAGCTACGAGCTTACCATCAAGGACACCGGGCTCGTTTGCGAGTACAATAACATCCCCTTGAGGGACTCCGACGGTACCGTCATCGGCGTCGTGGGCGTAGCAAGGGACATTACCGAGCGCAGGCAAAGGGAGAATAAGCTCTGGGAAGACATCATGCACCTGCAGTTCCTCAGCGAGGCGATACAGGACGTCGTCTTTTTCAAGGATTCCATGAGCAGATACAGGGCCGTAAACCAGGCGTTCCTGAAGGTCGTGGGCCTTGAGAGGAAAGAGGTCATAGGCAGGACGGACAAGGAGATTCACGGCACCCCCGTCGCAGAAGGGTTCCAGGAGACCGACGATATAGTCAGAAAAACCGGAAAGCCGCATCGGTGCGAGCAGATAGTGCCGACCGTCGACGGAGAAAGGTATTTCGACACCATAAAGGCCCCGATTCTTGACAGCACCGGGGCCGTGGTCGGCATCGTCGGGGTGAGCCGCGATACCACGGAGCGAAGGAACAAGGAAGAGGAGCTTAAGAAGGTGCGCGACGACCTCGCCTCGAGCGTGGAGGAGCAGACCGCCTATCTCATGGAGTCGAACAAGCGCCTTGTCCGCGAGATAGCCGAGCGCCATCAGGCCGAGGAGAAGTTGAGGGAGCAGATGAGGTTTTTACAGCTCCTCATGGACTCCATACCGAACCCGGTCTTCTACAAGGACGCAAACGGCAGGTACCAGGGGTGCAACAGGGCCTTCGAGGAGGCCCTGGGGATTAAGAATAAAGACCTCGTCGGGAAGACGGACCATGACATCGTGCCCGTAGAACTCGCCGACAGGCACCACGAGGTGGAATCCAGCCTCTTCAAGAACCCCGGGAAGCGGGTCTACGAGCACCCTGTAAAGTACTCGGACGGCTCGATCCACGACGTGGCATTCAACAAGGCCACCTACCGCCAGAAGGGCGAGGTGGCGGGGCTCGTGGGCGTGATGCTCGATATCACCGAAACGAAGAGGATGGCTGGAGAGCTCAGGCTCGAACACGCCAGGCTTACGAGCATAATGGAGGCGATGGAGGACGGCCTTTACATATCGAACAGGGACTACGACATCGAGTACGTAAACCCGGTTTTCGAAAAGGAGTTCGGCCCCGTGCTCTCTCGCAAGTGCTACGAGTATTTCCACGGCCTCGGAAGGCCGTGCCCGTGGTGCAAGAACGACGAGGTCTTCGCCGGAAAGACGGTCCACTGGGAGAGCTACTTCGAGAAGAGCGCAAAGACCTACGACCTCCTCTCCCTGCCCTTTGAAAACCCCGACGGGAGCATATCGAAGCTCGAGATAAGGCACGACGTGACGGATTACAAGAAGGCCCTCAAGGACAGGGAGGCGCTCCAGGGCCAGCTCGTACACTCCCAGAAGATGGAGGCCGTCGGCACGCTGGCCGGGGGGATAGCCCACGACTTCAACAACATCATAAGCGTCATAAAGAACCTGAGCTCTCTGGCCGTTACCAAGGTGGACGAAACCGACCCCCTGAGAAGATACCTCGAACCCATAGGCGAGATAGCGGACAGGGCCATGAACCTCGTCCACCAGCTCCTAATCTTCAGCGAAAAGAAGGCGATGAGCAGCACGACCCTTAACGTTAACGACGTAATAAAGGAACTTCTCGGGATGCTCAAGCACCTCATATGCGAGGACATATACCTGGAGACCGAATTCGATTACAACCTCTGGGACGTGCGCGCCGACAACGTGAGGATAGAGCAGGTGATAACGAACCTCGTCATAAACAGCTCCGAGGCGATGCCGCAGGGTGGGAAAATAGTTTTGAAGACAGAGAACGCCACGGTCTTAAGAAAGGGGTGCGGGAAGAAACCCGCCGCGGTGCCCGGCAACTTCGTATGCATAACGGTGGAGGACACCGGGATCGGCATGAAAGAGAAGACGATGGAGCATATATTCGAACCCTTCTTCACCACCAAGGCCAGGGGCACGGGGATGGGCCTTTCCGTCGTCTACGGGATAGTAAACGGCTATAACGGCTGGATAGACGTGTCGAGCGAGCCCGGGCTCGGCTCGGTCTTCAAGGTCTACCTGCCCGCCTCCGAGGATGCCGGGGCAGGGGGCCCGGACCAGAGGAGGCCCGCCGTCCCGGCCCACGGTGGCGGGAAAAGGGTGCTCCTCGTCGAGGACGACAAATGGGTAAGGAAGTCCACGGCCATGGTGCTCTCGGAAAACGGCTACAGCGTCTTCGAGGCGTCCAACGCGGAGAGCGCCATAGGCCTCTTCTACAGGGAGAAGGGGAGGTTCGACCTCGTGATAAGCGACGTGGTCATGCCCGGAAGGAGCGGGCTCCAGATGATAGGCCCACTGCTTGATATAAACCCCGGGATACCGATTCTGCTTTGCAGCGGGCACCTTGACGACAAGGCTCAGATCTCCGAGATAATCAGGCGCGGCCTCGCTTACATCCAGAAGCCCTACGAGATAAACGACCTTTTAATAGCCGTTGAGGAGACCATTCAAAGGAAGGACGGCACCTGAACGGGGGGAACCCACCGGCGTTTTAAAAACGTCCATCCCCGGTTGAAAGAAACCATACCAGGGGGAATTTCCCTTATTTTGCAGTTACGAACGAAGGGATTTTCTATGATTTGACAAGTAAACAAAAATTTTAGATAATATAGGTGTATAGTAAAAAGACAACAGACATATAGAAGGGAGAACCTGATGGATAGCACGGAGACAAAGATGGTCATAAAATACGCCGAAGTGATAGAGAGGATGAGGTGGGCGGGGAGGCTTAAGAACGACTCTGCCGTTGCGAGACTCCTCGGAGTAACCCCTCAGGCCCTTTCCAACTATAAGAAGAGGAACAGGATGCCCGCGGACCTTGTGCTCAAGTTCGCCAACGTCTTCGGTCTTTCGCTCGACTGGCTCATATCCGGCGAGGGAGAGATGTACAGGTACGGTGTAGAAGGGCCTATCAACCAGAAAAGAGGCCCCTACGCCGCCGAGGAGTCGGCTGCTTACCTGGCCGCAAAAAAGGGTCTCCAGGTCTTTGACGCCGGGACGTTGAGCCCGGAGGAGATAATCTACGTGGGCAAGCTCCTCAAGATACTGCGCGGGGCCGACAGGAGCAAGACAGAGGCGATAAAGAACACCGTAGACGCCTTCGCAATGTCCTCTTACACGGTCAAGGCCGCCTGTTCGTAAAAGACGCCCGGCGCGCAGGAGTTCCGGAGGCTTTCTCGGACATGAACACCTTAAGTGCGTCGCGCCCCTTTATGGTCTGGACCCCGGCGTGCGCGTCCTTATAAAGCCTTCCCGTGGCGCTACTCGGGCCGTGAGGGCAGAAGAGGGGTTCCTTCACGTCTCTGGACTCTGCTTAAGGGCAGGATAGCGCCGGAGGGTAGGGATTTAGAGGAGGGGGCTGGATGGGGGCTGGAGGGGCTGGTGGGTCGCCAGGTTAGGGGCGGTCAAGCAGGGGTCAGGTCAAGCCTCCACCCTCCACCACCTGCGGCGCAAAGGGGGTAAGACTTGGTAACGGCACTCAGGATCTTCGCTTACGTAACTGTTCTGCCCGCCATATTCCTCTTCTTTTACGTACTAATCATCACAATCGAGTCCGGTCTAAAAGGTGTTCGGGGGATAGTCGCCGTCATGTTGTCCATCTGCATCCTCTTTGTACCCGTCTTCTTCAACCGCCTCGCCAAATTCATCGAGAAGGGCGGCAAGGGTAAGGGATGACCCCTTTCGATTAAACCGCGAATCCGGGACGCATGAAGGCCTTCAACAGATTTGCAGGCCGGCCTCCGGAGCCGAATAAAAAATGTCCATGACTTACAAGCAGCGCAAGAGCCACAGCATGAACCCGATGAAGAACCCGAGCGCAATCTTCCATATCCATGTGGGGGCTTTTACGCCTGTAGCCCCGCAATGCGGACACTCTGTGTCCTCTTAAGAGACGGGTTTGCCTCACCCGCAGCAGTAGAGCTTTTTCCTGATGCTTCTCCTGCCCCTTGCTTCTTTCTCCTTTTCCTCCATATCCCTTCACCATGGAAATTTTTTTGCCTCCGTAAAAAACGAAAAACAGCAACGCCTATCCTTTTAATACATAAGCAGCGGAATTACCGGAATTTTTTTATCCTTCCCGGGGGTCCCTCTTAAAAAAAACTTGCACCGCGCCCTGTCAACGGGCATAATATTGAAACTTTACCCGAGGAGGCGGAGGTTGTGAAGTATTTTCTCGTATCTCCAGGCGCCGGAGGACAGGCCAGGAACGTCTACTACTGGATGCAGGACGGCGGAGAGCGCTGGATACACTTTGTAAAGGGGATATGGAAGGAGAAGCACGAAGACGACATCGTGAAGGAGGTCGTCAGGGCAGGGGATTTATCCGAGCTCGACTGGTCGAAGACCCCGCTCTATGACAACGACTCCGTTTCAGGGTGGCTATCGAGGACCGGGAGGTTTTACGGGTGCCCCTCACACTACCACGACAAGTTCGCCGCCTTTGTCCTCGGCATAAAGGTTGCCGAGCTCGAAAAGATGGGCTGGGTCCGTGTAAACGACTCGAGGTATTATACCTGCAGGCTGAGACCGAACGCCGAGCAGAGGAACTGGCTCTCGGAAAAGGGTTATAAGGTCTACGATTGACATGAAGGGCAGGATTGCATTCTACCGCCTCCTTCAGGGTAAACACATTCTAATAATGGAAAAAGACCGCGCCACAACCGTGCCCGGTCTTTTTTTTCTTTTCAGGTTTCCTTGTTTTAAGGGTCGGGGCCAGGAAAGACCCCCTTCACCCTCAGGCCCCTCCGGCCCCCCGGCCAGAGGGCACCATCTATATGCAGACCGGTCCTTTCCTCAGAAGGCCCATGCACTCATCAGCCGGCAGGGGCCTTGAGAAGAGATAGCCCTGGGCCTTGTCGCAAAGCAGGCCCTTTAAGAACTTGAACTGTTCGGCCGTCTCCACGCCCTCGGCTACCACCTCGAGTTTCATGGAGTGTGCCACCCTTATGATGGCTATCGCTATGGAGGCGTCGTCGGCGTCGGTGGTGATGTCCTTTACAAAGGCCGCGTCTATCTTGAGCATGTCTATGGGCATGCGCTTAAGGTATTCGAGGCAAGAGTAGCCGGTGCCGAAGTCGTCAATCGTTATCTTCAGCCCCATGTCCTTGAGCCTTCTCAGCCACTCGATGGAGCGCTCGGCCTTCTCCATGATCATGCTCTCCGTGAGCTCGAGCTCGACGGAGCATGGCTCAATCCCCGTCTCTCTAAGTATGCTGCCCACGGTCTCTATGAACTCAGGGTGCTTGAACTGGCGCGCGGAGATGTTTACGGCCACCCTCGCGTCTTTGAGCCCCAGGGTCTGCCACGTCCTGATCTCCGTGCACGCGGTCCTCAATATCCACTCGCCCAGCGGGACGATGAGCCCCGTCTCCTCCGCGAGCGGGATGAACTCAGAGGGAGGGACCATCGAGGCCGGCCTGTTCCAGCGCACAAGGGCCTCTACACCCACTATTGCGCCGCTTCTGCATTCGATCTGAGGTTGGTAGTGGAGGACGAACTCCTCTTTTTCTATCGCCCGGTGAAGCTCGTTCGTCAACCGGAGCCTCTCAAAGGTCCTGGTGTTCATAGCCGGGGTATAGAGCTTATAGTTGTTCCTTCCGTCGTCCTTCGCCCTGTACATGGCGATATCGGCGTTCTTTACGAGTGTCTCCGCGTCCTCTCCGTCGTCGGGATAGACGCTCACGCCCATGCTCGGGGTGACGTGGATCTCATGGTCCTTCAAAAGGAAGGGGGCCTTGAAGGAGGCGAATATCTTTTCTACTATGGTGCCGAGGCACTCTATGCCGTCGAGGTCGTGTACGAGTATGATGAACTCGTCTCCGCCGAATCTGGCCACGGTGTCGTACTCGCGGTGAATGGTCTTGAGCCTTTCGGCCACACTCTTCAACAGCTCGTCCCCGGCTGCGTGCCCCATCGTGTCGTTTATGACCTTGAACTGGTCGAGGTCTATGAAGAGCACGGCGGCGCGATGACCGTGACGCCTGACAAGGGGCAGCATGCTGAAGAGCCGGTCCAGGAAAAGACTCCTGTTGGGGAGCCCCGTAAGGGCGTCATAATAGGCCATGCGGACTATCCTCTCCTCCGAGGCCTTTCTCTCCGTTATGTCCCTGAAAACGCCCATCATGGCGATAGGCCTTGCGGTCGAATCCCTTACCAGCGAGGCGGAGAGGACCGCCGGGAACTCTTCGCCGTTTTTTCGCACGGCCACGACCTCGCCGCTCCATCCGCCCGTTGCATTCGTATTTTCCTTTATGATCCTGTCCGTATCCACGTCCGGGGTGAAGGCCTTTACGTTAAGCCTCCCAATCTCCTCGCGCGCATAGCCAAAGGACTTTGCCGCCGACTCGTTCGCGTATAAGACAGCGCCGGAT
>DATEAM010000230.1:0-3235 GCA_035288385.1 Thermodesulfobacteriota bacterium | reverse complement strand
CTTCGCGGTAAGCCGCCTCTCTAAATGCCTCTCCCTCCTTTTTAGCTCGACAATCTCCAGGCCCCTCTCCCATAGCTCGGCCATATCGTGCTCGAAGAAGCGGGCGTATGCTATGAAATCCTTTGATAGTTTTTCGATTTGGGCGGCGTGCACATCGTCCGGCGCTTTTGTCCCGTCCAGAACCCCGGACAAAAGCTCATAAAGCCTTAAAACGGGCTCGGATGCCCCGGCCTCAACGAGCTCCTTCAGTCCCGATGCGCTATGCCGCAGCTCCGGGCGGACGAAGGAGCCAATATTTTCCCTGAGTTCCCTGTCGTCTCCGGGCCAGGGTATCCCGAGCTCGGGAGAACACATCCTCATCTCACCCTCCCAGTCATCGAGGAACCGGTCGTAGGATACAAAAACCCTCGGGACTGAGGCTGATGCCTTGAGGGCCGTAATATTGTAGTTGAACCATAAACCGAAGGCCTTGTCCGGAGGAAAACCGTTCCTCTTTTCAAGGGACCTGGCCACGTCGAGGGGGTTCCTTACCACGTACAGGCATGCGAGTTCTATGCCCAGTTCCATGAGCACATCCTTCCAGAGGTCGAAGAACAGAGAGGTCCTCGGGTCCTTCCATGCCCAGAGCTCGCGGCCGGAGAAATCCCTGTTAATCAGCTCGATGAGTTCGTCCCTGAAAGGCCTCATCCCTTCCGCTTTATGCCACCCGCCCGAAGGCGGCGACACGGTGTGCCACTTTTTTTTCAGTCCGTCGAGCATGCGGTCTTGGAGCCTGCAAATGTCCGTCCGTTCCCAGTACCCCTCGGGGTTGTCGGGGCCGGGCTTCATAAGGTCTTTCTCCTCGCCGAGATATACACCGAGGAGGTTTACCGCGCGTGCAACCGCCGAGGTGCCGCTACGGTGCATGCCGATTATGCCGATGGCCTTTGGTTTCACAGTGGCCGTATCTTTACCGTTTGTCATAGACCAAACCGCCCTTGACGAAGGTGGGCTCCTCTGTTGAAAAATCGACCATGCCGGTGAAGAGCAGGTCCTTTGCCGGCTGAACCCTGAACATCAAAACGTCTTCAAGACGGTGGAGGTAGGTCTCCGCGCCACCGACTATTCCGACAACACCAGCGTTCAGAAAGTACACGCCCGGCTGAAGGCCGCACCTGAAGGTGAACCTCGGTGTCATTACCGCGCCCTTCTCCACGTATTCGACCGCCTCTCCGCGCGGGTGCGTAACCATGCCGCCGAGCTCAATGCCGGTCTTAGTCTTTATCATCATCCCGAACCTGACGCCGTAAGAGGGCTCCTCAAAACGGACCCTGTATGTATAAATGTACTCTTCACCGTGCGCCAGGACATTGACCTTTTTACCGTCAACGGTCGTGATGTGCGGGTCCTCGATCAGCGCCCCCCTGGATTCGTAAACAACGGTGCTCTTCGGCTTCATGTTCGGGTCATAGTGGGCTCCGGACTTCTTTCCCCCGGTAGCCGCCTTCTCCGGCCCGATGTGTCTTTTTGGTTTCTTAACCTCCGGTGTCTCTTCGTGCGCCTTGTCGGTTTCTTCCTCCGCTGACGAAGATGCCCTTATCTCCTCGCGTATGGCATCAACCCTGTTCGGGGGGGCGTAAAGGAGTTTATGGTATTTGGCGACAACCGTCTTGGGCGCTCCGCCTAAAAGTAGCTCCCCCTTTTCAAAGAGCATCGCCTTGTTGCAGAGATCCACGACCACGGAGGCCGAGTGCGTGACGAAAAGGATAGTCGCCCCCCGCTTCTGCATGTCATGGATCCTCGAGTAGCATTTTCTCTGGAAGGCCTCGTCCCCGACGGCCAGGGCCTCGTCCACCACGAGTATGTCCGGCTCGACGCTTATGGCCACCGAAAAGGCGAGCCTTACATGCATGCCGCTCGAGTACGTCTTCACCGGCTGGTCTATGAAGGCTCCTATGTCGGCGAAATCCGCTATCTCCTTGAAGCGCCTGCCCATCTCCTTGGCTGAGTACCCCATTATTGCGCCGCTCATGTAGACGTTCTCCCTGCCGGTGAATTCCCTGTGGAACCCTGCCCCGAGTTCAAGGAGCGCGGAAATCCTCCCCCTGACGTTCACGGTACCCTTGGTAGGGGGCATGACGCCGCAGATTACCTGGAGTAGCGTTGACTTGCCGCTGCCGTTCCTGCCAACGATCCCAACGGTCTCGCCCCTCTTTATCTCAAGGCTTACGTCCTTAAGCGCCCAGAACTCCCTGTGGTACTTCTTGCCGAAGGGGTGGAGCAGCTCCTTGAGCCTTTCTGAGGGCGCACCGTACATCCTGTAGCTCTTGCTGAGGTTCTTGACACTTATTGCGACATCACCGTTCATGTTCTATAAAACCTCGGCAAAGCCCGGTTTGAGCTTCCTGAAAAAGAGCCCGCCTGCGGCGAGCGAAATAAAAGAGGCAACAGAGAGATACAGAAGGCCGCCGACGGGCGGGAGCTTCCCGGCAAGGATTATATACCTGTAGCCGTCGATCACGTGATACAGGGGGTTGAGTTGAAATATAATAAGCGCCTTCTCGGGTATAATGCTCGGCGGATAGATTATCGGCGTCAGGTAAAACCAGGCCATGAAGACAAGGTTTATTACCTGGAGGACGTCCCTTAGATAAACGTTCAGGCTCGACACTATCCAGCCGAGCCCCACGCAGAGGACGGAGACGAAAAACATGTATACAAGGAAGAGGGGCGTGAGCGGCGAAATCTTCCCGGCAAACACGATCTGTGCGATTATGACGAGGCCCATGCCGATAAGGTGGCTTATGCCGCTGCTTATCACGGTAACAACTGGGAGTATCTCCGGGGAAAAGCCGGTAGCCCTCTTAACGAGGCTCCTGTTGGCCACGACCACGTTCGCCGCGGTCTTTACCGTCTGTGAAAAGAACTGCCACGGCACGAGGCCGCAGAAGAGGAACAGAAAGAAGCTCTCCGTCCCGTATCCCGGACCGGGCCTTGCCCCGAATAACACGCCGAATACAATCCCGTAGATGGCCAGCTGAAATAGGGGGTACAATACGGCCCAAAAGAGACCGAAAACGCTGCCCACATAGGCGGCCTTGAGCTCCCTTAATGCCATTGTCTTGAGCATGTTGCGGTTCTTAAGGAGCTTCCTCGAGAAGTCTATGAATATCAAAAGATTCTGCTTCATTCTTTAATCTCCGGGTATCAGACCCTTTTCCTTGAGGTAATTGTTTATTCTGTCCGCGCACTCCTC
>DATEAM010000229.1:0-28544 GCA_035288385.1 Thermodesulfobacteriota bacterium | reverse complement strand
AAGGTTTTCCCCGAACCCCTTTCCAAAGACTTTTGGCTATCACCTTGGGGGAGACCCCTTATAAGAATTCCTCTGATGAGGGGTCTCCCCCCAGGGGATAAACAACTAAAAGTTTTTGGGAGGAGTCTGAGGAACCCTTTTTCCAAAAAGGGTTCCTCAGAAAAAAACCCTCCCTTCGAATGTCGAAGAGAGGGTTTTGTCCTTACGGATTACGACCCCTCACCTTCTCGACAGCGAAGAACGCGTGAGGCGTATCCGGCAGGTCTCCTGACTCGCGGTTTATCCTAATCCCCCGTGCCTTCCCGGCTCCTTGTCATGAGCCAGTGGCTTGAGTCAGGGGTTTCGTCCCGCTCACAGTGGCGTGCCCGTTCCCGATTTTCACGGGATTCCCTAATAAGTCCCCGAAGGGACGTCCGGATACTTTATATCGCATACAATTACACAGGAGGCTCCCGGGTGTCAAGGCATTAGTTGGGGGGGCGCGGTCCGTAAAGGCCTTTCCCATTCCCCCCTGTCCCCGCTAACTTTTTACTATCCTAAGCGGCCTCTCTATCTCGAGGATCGCTTTTCCGGCCCTGAATATCCTCACTATCCCGGTGGAGCCGGATATGGTTATGGCCGTGGCGTCCGTTACGTCCGTTATGCCTGCCGCCGCCATGTGGCGGCTTCCGAGGCCGGGCAGGAGACCCTCCTCCTTCAATGCCGCGTCGAGGTGGATGCCCGCGCTCATTACCACTCCGTCGTCGCGGATGACAATGGCGCCGTCGAGCACGGAAAACTCCTTTATCGTCTCGTGTATCGCCTCGTCGAGGATGTTCCTCGCCTCGTCGGGGTACCCCTTGAAGGGGTTCATTATAAGGGGTCTCGAGAGCTTCATCACCTTTTCGTTGTCCCCTATGACGAAGGTGGAGCCCACGGCCTTGCCCTCCCTGCCCTCGCTCGCAAGCTCAAGCGCGATGTTCAGGACCGTCTCGAGGACCTCCGGTCTTACTCTCTTCAAGAGGTCCCTCGATATGCCCTTCGTGGTGATAATCTCGGACTCCCTGGCGAGGTCTATCACCACGGCCATGTCGAGGACCCCGAGGGCGGACGAGCCCGTAAGGCAGACTATCGTATCGCTGTCCTTGATTATCCCCTCGGTTATGCACATGACCGCAGTCAGCTTTATCTGGCCGAGCCTGGTGAGCTTGACGGAAGGGAGCTTTACGACGGCCTTCAATTCCCCGGAAAAGGCGTCGAGCTCCTTAACCGCCTCCTCGCTCCGCGTGACGAGTACGAGGTCCTTCTTGTCCGGGATATCCTTCCAGACCTCCCACTCCTCGATGGCGTCGAGGAAGAGTATGAGGGCAGAGGCCCCCGTCTCCCTCAGGACTTTGAGGGCGTTATCGACCATTATTTTATTGAGTCCCGTCATTGCTCCAGGTCCTTTCGGCTTTTCAGAGGGGAGACTCCTTTCGAAGCGTCACCTGATACACCGGGTCCGCACCTCTCTATTATCTGGGTAAATATGCCTATTAGCATGTTTATCTCCCTGTGCATGAGGCCCGTCCTGCCGAAGAGCTTCCTGAAGTTTTTGAGGATCGTCTTAAGGAGGTGCTCGCCTCCCTTCTCCCCGTACTCGAGAGTCCGGAGCGCCCTCTCCATGTGTTTATACATGTTTTCCAACTCTTCCCTCGGGGCCACCTCCACGCCCCTCTCTTCACGGGCCCCGGAGATGAAGAGATAGTGGCTCAGGAGAAAGACGGCGTGCGAGAGGTTAAGGGAAGGATAGCCCTCGTGGGATGGTAGCTCGAGGAGGATGTCGCAGGCCTTCAATTCCGTGTTCGTAAGGCCCTTGTCCTCCCTGCCGAATAAGATGGCCACGGGGTTCTTCGCGCTCATCTCGAGTATCTTGGGCAGCGCCTCGGAGAGGGTGAGAACGGGGAACCTCCCTCGCCCGAGCCTCCTGGTGGTGCCTACAACGTAGTTGAAACCCTTGAGTCCATCTTCAAGGGTGGGGAAGACCCTGGCGCCGAGAAGGACGTCCGGGGCCTTGCAGGCCATGGACCAGCCCTCGTCGTTCCTGAACTCCACGGGGTTTATGAGCACGAGTCTGCCGAAGCCGTTGTTCTTAAGCGCGCGGGCCGTGCTCCCGATGTTTCCGGGGCTTTGCGGCTCAACGAGGACGAATGAAATGTTTTCGGGCCTTTTCATCCTTCAAGTCGGGGGAAACTTTCTGAAGAAAGTTTCCCCCGAACCCCCTTCAAAGACTTTTGGCTATCCCCATTCCTCATGGTCAGACCCTCTTCAATATCTCCCTTGCGGCCACTATCCCAGAGACAGAGGCCTGGATGATGCCCCTCGTAACCCCGGCGCCGTCTCCTGCGGCGAAGAGGTTTTTAAGCTCCGTCTCCATGTCCTCCGAGAGCTTGAGCCTCATGGAATAGAACTTCACCTCCACGCCGTAGAGGAGGGTGGAGGGGGAGTTTATGCCCGGGGCGAACCTGTCGAGGGCCTCGAGCATCTCGAGGATGTCCGAGACGTAGCGGTAGGGTATCACGAAGGAGAGGTCCCCGGGGGTAGCGTCCTTCAGCGTCGGGGTTATGCCGCTCCGATTTATCCTCCCTGGGGTGGAGCGCCTGCCGTGGAGGAGGTCGCCGAGCCTCTGGACTATTATCCCCTCTCCAAGGAGGTTTGCGAGCTTGGCTATGTATTGACCGTAGGCTATGGGCTCGCGGAAGGGCTCGGTAAAGGTGGTGGATACGAGTATGGCGAAGTTGGTGTTCTGCGATTTCTTAGTAGAAAAGCTGTGGCCGTTTACCGTGCAGAACCCCGGCCCCCTCTCCTTTACCACTATGCCGTAGGGGTTCATGCAGAAGGTCCTCATATGGTCGTCGAACCTCTTTGAGTTGTAGGTGAGCTTCGCCTCGTGGACGCAGTCGGTGACGCTCTTGAGTATCGAGGCGGGGACCTCGACCCTTACGCCTATGTCCACGGGGTTTATGGAGATGCTTAGCCCGGCGTTTCTCGCCACCTCCTGGAGCCAGTGAGAGCCTCCCCTGCCGGGGCAGAGTATGACGTGAGAGGACTTGTACTCGCTCCCGTCGGATGTCTTTACGCCCTTTACGACACCCTCCTCGCGCACTATCTCCGTAACTTCCCTGTCGAATAGAAGCTCGGCCCTGCCCTCGAGCTCCTCTCTCATGTTCTTAAGGAGTGTATAGCACCTGTCCGTGCCTATATGCCTTATGGGGAAGTACACGAGCCTCAGGCCCGCCCTCGCGGCAGACTCCTCTATCCTCGCAACGGCCGCCCTGTCCTGACCCTTCAACTCCGTGGTGGCCCCGAACTTCAAGTACACCCCGTCGGCATAGGAAATAAGTTCCGTAAGGGCCGCGTCGTCTATGTATTCGTTCAGGACCCCCCCCACGTCCTTGCTCAGATTGAGCTTGCCGTCGGAGTAGGTGCCCGCGCCCCCCCAGCCGTTGAAGACCTCTCTTCGTTGCCTCTCGGCGAGGTCCTTGCCCTTTTCGATGACGAGGACCTTAAGCTTGCCCTTCTTCTCCGTGAGCTCGAGGGCCGCGAATATCCCCGCGGGGCCCGCGCCCACTATTATGCAGTCGTAATGCATGGGGTTCCTTTCAACCGGTTGTTTCTCAAGGATTATAGCAGAATTGAGGCGGAGTTGAAACATCGCGGGGGATTTTACCGACCCTTGAGGGAAACCTTTCTGAAGAAAGGTTTCCCCCCAGACCCCCCTTCCAAAGACTTTTGGCTATTTATCCTGAGCAGCGAGACCCCCCCGGAAGATGAAATTCGCGTAAGAGGGGGTCTCGCTGCTCAGGATAGCTGAAGGTTTTTGAGGGGAGTTTGAGGGGAACTTTTTTCAAAAAGTTCCCCTCAAAAAAAACGGGGCTTCTCTGGGAAGCCCCGCCAGAAGATACGGCTTTTATTTACAAAGAGGGGTTCACACCACGTCAGAGAGCGTCATATCATCTTCCTCTATGATCCTCTTTAATTTGTCGAGTGCCTTTACCTCTATCTGCCTCACCCTCTCCCTGGTAACGCCGAACTTCTTTCCAATGGTCTCGAGGGTCTGGGTATCGACCCCGTCGAAGCCGAACCTCAGCCTCAGAATCTCCCTTTCGTTCCTGTCGAGTCTCTCGAGCCACCCAGTAACCATCCTGCCCCTCGTACCCCGGTCTACGAGTTCCGTGGGCGCCGGGAAAGATTCGTCCTCGAGCCTTTCAAGGAGCGGCTGGTCGAAGTCGTCGGAGACAGTGGCCTCGAGGGAATAGGTCTTCTTGTTTATTCTGCTGAGCTTTTTTACGTACCTTCCGGAAAGACCCGTCTTCTCGGAGAGTTCCCTCACGGACGGCTCCCTGTCAAGCTCCGCGTTGAGCTCCCTCTTCGCCCTCGTGAGCTTCGAGAGGTCGTTGGTGACGTGTATGGGGAGCCTGACGGTGTTGGCCTGATTGGCTATCGCCCTGTCCACGGCCTGTCTTATCCAGTAGGTCGCGTAGGTCGAGAACCTGCAGCCCTTTTTGGACTTGAAGCGCTCGACGGACTTTATCAGGCCGATGTTGCCCTCTTCTATGAGGTCCTGGAGCGGAAGCCCCCTGTTCAGGTACCTCTTTGCGATGTTGACGACGAGGCGGAGGTTAGACTCTATCATCTTCTTCCTCGCCTCCCGGTCTCCGGCGGCTATCCTCCTGGCGAGCCTCTTTTCCTCCTGGGCGTCGAGTAGAGAAAACTTCTTTATGTTGCTGAAGTATACGTTGACGGTATCGCTCGAGAGCCCGGTGTCGGCCTTTCTCCTGGCGGCGTCGTCTTTCGAGCCGTAACTGGGTCTGTCGCCCCTCCTGCCCGGGGTCTTGCGCCTTCTCAGCGGGACCATGGGTTCCCCCACGGCCGCGAAATCGGCGAATTCCCGGAGATTCTCTTTTAAGTCTTCCTGGCAAATACAGTTGTAAACCATTGTCGCCACCTTTCCGTCTGTTCCATTGTGTCTCAGGACTTACAAGACATTTTTTTCTTTCCCGTCTCTCCTGCATCTGCCGCCTTTACGAACTCGCGGCCTTCGCATTCGGGACACTTCTTCGGTTTGCACCTCGATTCCTTCGAATATCCGCAGTCCTTGCAGTTCCAGTCAGCCATATCCTGTCTCTCCACTTTCTTTTATTTTTTTTAATTCTTCCTTTTGATGCCCCTGCCCCCCTGCCCCACTTCCCGGCTTCCCGGAAGGGGGGAAGGGGCGGGGTTGGTTTCAGCCATCGCTTGGCTTGAAAGAATTCTTACAGGTGCGCCTGCGCGTACTTCTCGAGCCCCTCCTGGGTGGGCTTCATGCCTTCCGCGCCCTTCTTCCAGTTGGCGGGACAGACCTCGCCGTGCTCCTCGTTGAACTGTATGGCGTCGAGGACCCTCAATATCTCGTCCACGTTCCTTCCGAGCGGGAGGTCGTTTACCGTCATGCTCCTCAGTTTCCCCTCCCTGTCTATAATAAAGAGTCCCCTGAGGGCCACGCCGGGTTTTTCAAGAAGCACGCCGTACCTCTTGCAGATGCTCTTGTCGAGGTCGGAGACGAGCGGAAACCGGATCTCACCTACGCCTCCCTTTTTCCTCGCCGTCTTCCTCCACTGTATGTGCGAGAAATGGCTGTCAACGGATATGCCTATGACCTGGGCGTCACGGGCCTCGAACTCGTCGATCCTGTCGCTCAACGCCACAAGCTCCGTGGGGCATACAAAGGTGAAGTCCAGGGGATAGAAGAAAAGTACCGTGGATTTACCCTTGTAATCGGAAAGCTTCAGTTCCTTTACCGAACCGTCCTCCATTACCGCCTGCGCGCTGAACTCCGGCGCTTCCTTCTGTATTATCGCTTCTGACATGTCCCCTTACCTCCTTAATGGTTGTTTTAATTGTTGGTTTTCCTGGCCCTGCAGCCCTTGCAGACCCCGTAGAAGTCCACATGGTTTCCGAGGACCTGGAACTCATCTGAGATGTTCTCCGGCACCTTGAGTGCGCTCGAGTAGTCTATGAAGATGTCGTCTATCTTGCCGCAATTCGTGCACATGATGTGGTGGTGAGGCTGCGGGTTGGGGTCGAAGTGCTTCCTCTCCGGGTCGATGGTTATCTCGAGGAGCTCGCCCCTGTCCCTCAGGGCCTGGACGGTGTTGTACACCGTGGCGAAAGAGACGGTGGGGTTCTTTTTCCTTATCTCCTGGTAGATGTCCTCGGCCGTGGGGTGGTCGGTGTTGCCTTCGAGGTAGTGGAGTATGGCGAGCCTCTGCGGTGTGAGCTTGAATCCCTTCCCCTTGTACCTGTTGATAATCTTTTCCATTTTACGGGCCCTTTTGTAGGTTGTTGTTTTTAACTTTTCTTAGCTTGGAATAATTCTATTATAATAGATATTCCAATCTTGTCAAGACTTTTTTTGCATCAGGGGGGATTTTTTTATAACCCTTTAAAATTAAAGGATAAAAAGGCAGGGGCCTGCCCCCCCCTCCACATCTTTTGAGTTGGCGCAGGGAGGGTGGGTTTACTGTGCGCTGAGGTTGGAAAGGAAGTTTGTTGAAAATTTCTCCTGAAAATGGTACTTCCTGAGGGGGGGGGAAGATGCAGTTGAGGGGAACTTTTTGAAAAAAGTTCCCCTCAAACTCCCCTCAAAAACTTTTAGCTATTTCCCCATGGGCAGCCACGCGGCAGGAAATAGCTAAAAGTCTTTGAAAGGGGGCCCGGGGGGAAACTTTCTACAGAAAGTTTCCCCCCGGAAATGGTGCTCGGTGATCTTCCATCTAATGCACATAATACATGTCCTGACCGTAATACTATGGATAGGCGGGCTCGCCTTCGTCACCATGATGGTCTTCCCCGTCATATTCAAGACCCCGGAGCCCCTCCAGAAGGTGCTCCTCTTCCAGCGCATAGAGCACAGGTTCGCAAGGGTGGCCAGGGTCTATAACCTCATAACGGGCATAACGGGCTTCGCCATGGTCTTCTACATGGGATGGCACACCGTGTACTTCACCAGGGCCGGCATCCCGCTTCTCGTAATGACCCTTATATGGCTCTTCTGGCTCGTGATGCTCTTCGGCCTCGAGCCCATAATCATAAGGCGGATGCTCGACACGATGGTCAAGGAAAGAGAGACCATGGACATAGACGGGATATTCAGGAAGATGAACAGGATGCACTGGGCGCTGCTCGCGGCCTCCCTCGTGGCGGCCACGGCCGGGGCCGTCTTCGCCCACGGCCCCATCTTCTTCTGAGGGGAAACACAATCTGTAAGAAAGGTTTCCCCTCAGACTCCCCTTCCAAAGACTTTTGGCTATCTCAAGGCGGGAGACCCCATGAAAGAACTTCCAGCGAGAGGGGGTCTCCAGCCTTGAGATAAATAACTAAAAGTTTTTGAGGGGAGTTTGAGGGGAGCTTTTTTCAAAAAGTTCCCCTCAAGGGGTCACGTGACGGTGACGACCTCCTCGTAGGTGGTTATCCCGAGGAGCATCTTCTTTATGGCGGACTCCCTCAAGGTGTTCATCCCCTCGGCCCTTGCGGCCTTCCTTACGAGGTCTATGTCCGTCGTCTTCGTGACCAGGGACTTTATATTCTCGGAAAGGGGCATTATCTCGAAGGCCCCTGTCCTCCCCCTGTAGCCAGTGCCCCTGCAGTCTGTGCACCCCTCGCCGTAGGAGACCTGGTACTCGCGCTCCTTTAGCCTCAGGCTTTGCACCTCCTCGGGTTTGAGGGCCCTCTGGCGCTTGCAGTTGGCGCATATCCTCCTTACGAGCCTCTGGGCCACTATGCCCGTTACCGTGGCGTTTATAAGGAAGGGCGCGACTCCGAGGTCGAGGAGCCTCGTTATGGAGGAGGGGGCGTCGTTCGTATGGAGGGTGGAGAAGACGAGGTGTCCCGTAAGGGAGGCCTGCACGGCGTTGTTGGCCGTATCCCTGTCCCTTATCTCGCCTACCATTATTATGTCGGGGTCCTGGCGCAGGATGGTGCGAAGGCTCCCGGCGAAGTCTATCCCTATCTGGGGGTGGACGCCCACCTGGTTGAACTCCTCTACCACCATCTCTATGGGGTCCTCTATGGTCACTATGTTCACGTCGGGGGTGGAGATGGTCTTGAGGGCGGAGTAGAGGGTGGTGGTCTTGCCGCTGCCCGTGGGCCCGGTTACGAGGATGATGCCGTGGGTCCTGTTCAAGAAAGAGTTGAAGACCTCGAACTCGGCGGGGAAGAACCCGAGCTCCTGGAGGTCCTGGAAGAGGATCTCCGGGTCGAATATCCTTATTACTACCTTCTCCCCGAAGGCCGTGGGAAGTGTAGAGACCCTCAACTCCACCTCCCTTTCGCCGAAGCCCGTCTTTATCCTCCCGTCCTGCGGCCTCCTCTTCTCGGCGATGTCCATCCTCGAGAGCATCTTTATCCTCGATACGATGGAGGGGTGGACTACCCTCGGTATGGAGTGTATGGAGTGGAGCACCCCGTCGATCCTGAGCCTCACCACCGAGCGCTCCCTCTTGGGCTCTATGTGGATGTCGCTTGCTCTCTGGTCGTAGGCGTAGTGCAGGAGGTACTCCACGGCGTTCACGATGTGCTGGTCCGTGGCCTCTATCTCAGTGGAGCCCTTGAGCCTCACGTACTGTTCGAGGTTCCCGAGCTCTGTGGAGGGCGCGAACTCCTTTTCCGCCGCACCCACGGAGTAGCGGAAGCCGTAGAACTCCCTTACGAGCTTCAGTATGTCCGTTTTGGAGCTAAGCACGAGCTCCGGGGTCATCTTGCTCGCTCTCTTGAGGCTCTCCACGGCCTCGAGGTTGAATGGGTCGGCTACGGCGAGCGTTATGCGGCCCTCCCTCTCCTCCACTGGCACTATGAGGTGCCTCTGGGCGAAGGGCCTCGGTATCTTCGAGGTGACCACGTCGAGGTTGAGCTTCAACGGGTCGAGCTTCCTGTAGGGGAGGCCCGCGTCCTCGGCCACGGCCTAGGTTATCATGTCCTCGGTGAGGACCCTGCCGGGGGGGGCGGGGGGGGCGGGGGAGCCAGGGGGGCCGGGGGGGCCGGTGGGGGCGGGGACCGTGAGGCTAAGGGAGGCTATGACCTCGGCCGGGGATACTGCCTCTGTTATCGTGTGGAGCCTCCTCGAGGAGTAGAAGGACTCACGGGACTTCTTGAGCCGGGCCCTCTGGGCCTCTCCCTTTATGAGTATCTCGCGCTCCTGCTCCTCGGAGACAAGCCCCTTTTTCCTGAGGACCCCTGCCGTGTATTCGAGCGTGAAGGACTTCTTTGTAATCATTTTTCATGCAGGGGGAAAACTTTTTTCAAAAAGTTTTCCCCCTGGCCCCCTTTCAAAAACTTTTGCTGGGCCCTGAAAAGAGCACCTCTACAGGAACAGCTAAAAGTTTTTGGAAGAGGTCTGGAGAAACCTTTTTACAAAAAGGTTTCTCCAGCCGAGGGACCCTTTTTTCAAAAAGGGTCCCTCGGCCCTCAATCCTCCGTGCCTTTTTCCTTCTCGACAAGTCTCCTCAGGTACTCATTTGTCTTTTCCTGTTCCTTTACGGCCTTTTTGAGAAGGCCCTTTACGCCGAAGACCGAAAAGGGCAGCGCAATCCAGAGGACGAGGACGATGACGGTGAAGAGGATTATGAGGACGAAGAGTATGCCGAGGAGCGTGACAAAGGGCCCCTCGTAGGGCCCCATGACATAAGGGCCGAAGACGTGTTCCCTGGCGGCGGACACCGCTTCAATGGATTCAAGCTTCAATCGATATCCTGTCGTAGACCGAGTCCCAGGAGACGGTCTCCTGGTGCGCCGTGGCCATGTCCTTTACGGTTACCACCTTGTCCCTGATCTCGTCCTCGCCGAGGATTATGGCGAACCTCGCTTTGAGCCTGTCGGCTCTCTTCATCCTCTTTTTAAGCGCCCCTGTGGAAAAATCCTCTATGACCCTGGCACCCCTTGACCTCAAGTCCCTTATTATCTCGACTCCCCTTTTTTCAGCCTCCGCTCCGAGTGGTATGAATACGGAGAGGGGTTTTTCCCTGAAGACCTCGGCGCCTTTGAGGACAAGGGCCACACGTTCAACGCCCACGGCGAAACCGAGGCACGGGGTCTCCGGCCCCCCGAACTCCTCCACGAGGGAGTCGTAGCGTCCGCCGGCGGCCACGGCGTTCTGGGAGCCCAGGCCCTCGGCGGTAATCTCGAAGGTCGTCTTGGTGTAGTAGTCGAGGCCCCGGACCATCCTCGGGTTTACCGTCGTCTTTATGGCGAGGGTGGCGAGGTGGGCCATTACATCCCCGAAATGGACCTTGCACTCTGTGCATAGGGCCTCGATTATGGAGGGCGCCCTGCTTGTAGCCTCCACGCATCCCGGGTTCTTGCAGTCAAGGGCCCTCAGCGGGTTGGCCTCCATCCTCCTGGTGCAGTTTGCGCACAGGTCGTTTATTATGCCCTTGAGGAACCCGTAGAGCCTCTCCTTGTACTCGGGCCTGCAAGTGCTGCATCCGAGGGAGTTCATCTGGAGCTCGATGCCCTTCAAGCCCAGGCCCTCGAAAAACCTCATGAGCATCTCCACTACCTCGGCGTCGGCCCTGGGGCTCCCCTCGCCTAATACCTCGGCCCCTATCTGGTAGAACTGGCGGTACCTGCCCTTCTGGGGCCTCTCGTAGCGGAACATGGGGCCCGAGTAGCAGAGCTTCTGCACGGGGGTAGAGTAGAGCTTGTGCTCGATGTACGCCCTTACCACCGGGGCCGTGCCCTCGGGCCTCAGCGTGAGAGAGTCCCCGCGGCGGTCGGCGAAGGTGTACATCTCCTTCTCCACGATATCCGTGGTCTCGCCTATGGACCTCGAGAAGAGCTCGGTCTTTTCGACGACGGGTATCCTTATCTCGGAGAAACCGTAAGTTGAAAAAACCCGGAAGGCCTCCTCCTCTATGAACCTCCACAGGCCCGTCTCCTCGGGCAGGATGTCGTTGAAACCTCTTATGGCATTTATCATTAAAAGACTCGAACCCGCTCTTTATAATATTACTGCGTTTTTAACATATCCGCGGGATTTATGCAAGGTCGCTTGACTTGGGAGAACCGTTAGGATATCTTTTTCTGAGGGAACCTTTTTGGAAAAAGGTTCCCTCAGACTCCCTCCAAAAACTTTTAGCTATTCCCCGTAGGCGGCCATTTACAGGAAATAGCACAAAAGTCTTTGGAAAGGGGGGTCGGGGGAAACCAAAGGAGGATGGCTTGTCAAACGACCTGAAGGAAAGAAGCGAGGAGACCATCGAGGTCCTTTCCCACGAGGTGAGGCTCTTTCCTCCGCCGGAGGCATTTGCGCAAAGGGCGCACATAAAGAGCCTGGAAGAGTACGAAAGACTCTACAGGGAGTCCGTAGAGGACCCCGAGGGTTTTTGGGCCCGCATGGCGGAGATACTCGACTGGGAGAAAAAATGGGACAAGGTCCTCGAGTGGGACTTCGAGAGGCCGACGGTCAAGTGGTACCTGAACGGCAAGCTCAACGCCTCGTACAACTGCCTGGACAGACACTTAAAGGGCCCCACGAGGAACAAGGCCGCCATAATCTGGGAGGGAGACGACGGCGCTTACAGGACATATACCTACAACCAGCTCCACTACGAGGTCTGCCGCCTCGCCAACGTATTGAAGAGGAAGGGGATTAAAAAGGGCGACAGGGTTACCGTATACCTGCCCATGATCCCGGAGCTCGTCATATCGATCCTCGCCTGCGCCCGCATAGGCGCCGTACACAGCGTGGTCTTCGGGGGTTTCAGCCCGGCGTCCCTGAAGGAGAGGGTCCTCGACTCCGCCTCATCCCTGGTCATAACATCCGACGAGGGGGTGCGCGGCGGCAAGACCATACCCATGAAGAAGAACTGTGACGTGGCCCTCGCGGAGTGCCCGGCCGTTAAGGACGTCATAGTGGTAAGGAGGACCGGGAACGCAGTACCCATGACCGAGGGCCGCGACACATGGTGGTCGGATGAAGTCTCGGCCCCGGGCATAACAGGGGAGTGCGCCCCCGAGGTGATGGACTCCGAGGATCCTCTCTTCATACTCTACACGAGCGGCTCCACGGGAAAGCCCAAGGGGGTTTTGCACACCACTGGAGGCTACCTCGTCTACTGCGCCCTCACCTTCAAGTGGATCTTCGACTACAGGGCAGAGGACGTCTACTTCTGCACGGCCGACATCGGCTGGGTGACGGGGCACTCCTACATAGTCTACGGCCCGCTCGCCTGCGCCGCGACCTCCCTCATGTTCGAGGGGATCCCCACCTGGCCCAACCCCGACAGGTTCTGGGAGATAGTGGAAAAGCACGGGGTGAATATCTTCTATACGGCGCCGACGGCCATAAGGGCGTTGATGAGGTGCGGGAGCGACTGGGTCACAAGACACGACCTGAAGAGCTTGAGGCTCCTCGGCACCGTGGGCGAGCCCATAAACCCAGAGGCGTGGATCTGGTACCACACGGCCGTGGGCAGGGGCAGGATCCCGGTGGTGGACACGTGGTGGCAGACGGAAACTGGCGGTATACTCATATCCCCTCTTCCCGGGGCGATTACCTTGAAGCCCGGATCGGCTACGAGGCCCTTTTTCGGGGTCACGCCGAAGGTCCTCAGGGAAGACGGCACCGAGGCGGCTACCAACGAGGGCGGTTACCTCGTCATAGAGAGGCCCTGGCCCGGGATGCTCAGGGGCACGTACGGCGACCCGGAGAACAAGCGGATGAAAGAGGTCTATTTTTCGAGGTTCCCCGGTTGCTACCTGAGCGGCGACGGCGCCAGAGTGGATTCGGACGGGGACTGGTGGCTCATGGGGAGGATCGACGACGTGTTGAACGTCTCCGGGCACAGGCTCGGCACCGCGGAGATAGAGAGCGCCCTTGTGGCGCATTACGCGGTTGCCGAGGCCGCGGTCGTTGGCTTTCCCCACGAGGTAAAGGGCGAGGGCATCTACGCCTTTGTGGTGCTAAGAGAGGACGTCGTGGGGTCCGCGGAGCTCAAAAAAGAGCTCGAAGGGCATATCAGGAAAGAGATAAGCCCCATAGCGAAACCGGATAAACTCCAGTTCGCTACAGGGCTTCCCAAGACACGAAGCGGCAAGATAATGCGGAGGATATTGAGGAAGATCGCCTGCGGCCAAACCGAGGACCTCGGGGACACATCGACCCTTGCGGACCCCGGAGTCGTCGACGAACTCCTGAAAGAGAGTGTATAGGCCTTACTCGTACCTGCGCCTGAAACTCTTCTTCAGCGCCTTGGCTCTCCTCTTTGCGGCCTCCTGGCGTTTTCTCTTCTTCTTTACGCTCGGCTTTTCATAAAACCTTCTCTTCTTTATCTCCTTGAAGGTCCCGTCCTGAGCGAGTTTGCGCTTGAGTATCTTTAGAGCTTTTTCGAGCTGATCGTCATAGACCTTTACCTCTGACAAAAATTCACACCTCCTCCGTGATACGAAATTTTAAATAAGGACGCGCTTCAAAGGGGGCTCCATCGGGATAAAACATGAATGCCCCTTATCAGACCCCGTGGGCCGCCCCTTTATCCGACCCGTTTATCCGAAAGCCCGGGGGCCATGGGGGCCGTGGGGGGCCATGGGGCCGGCGGGAGTCTACCCCCCCTTCCCGGGTGCATACACCGCTCTATCTTACGGCTCGCATACAGGTTCCGGCATTATACCAGAATTGAGTTTTAAGTCAAATAATTTGGCCCGGTCTGTACGGTCTCGTAAAGAGACGGGTCTCCCGTAAACGCTCCTCGGGGCGGGGCATTATGACGCAAAAACCGCGGGACAGGCTGGTGGAGAAGGAGGCAAAGAATTTTTCTCTTTTATCTCCCCGCTTGAATCTGGTATGATATTCGGGTCTCGAACCGGGCAGTTACAATGTGAATAGAGGTATGAGTTTATGGCACATATTTCATTGAGAGGAAAAGAGAGACGGCGCGGGGTCGCCCCCGGAGTCCCGGCGCTTTTAAGGACCCTCTTGGTGCTCGTCACCTCCTCGCTTGTCTTCGCCGGATGCGTCAGCAAAGGCAGTTACCTCAGCCTGGAACAAAAACTCGTCGAGGAGAGGGCCGCAAGGATCGCGAACCAGAAAGCCCTTGAGGCGAAGCTCGACGACAAGAGCAACACGATAAACGAGCTCACCGAAAGGTACATGGCCATTCAGAAGGAAAAGGAAGGGTCGCGGGCCTGGATAAACGGCTTCAGGGGCGAGCTCGAATCGCTTTCCAGGGACCTTGCGGAGCTCAAGCTCGTGATATCCTCAAACATAGAAGAGATGAAGACCACGATGGCCAACGAAATGCTTATAAAGATAATAGACATGGAGAACAGGATCGGCGAGATGCTGAAGAAGGGGGAAGAGGGCCCCGGCCAGTGAACAACCCCAGAGGCACGGAAGTCTTTTCAACACCACCAACGAGTCTTTATATTAAAAATTCACGGCCTTTTTAAGGCCGCTATCCTGAAAGCCCCTCTTTTGGAGGGGCTTTTGATATATCCCAGTCACCCCCCCCCACCCCCCCCCAACCTCCTCGCCCCTTCCACACCCGTTCCTATGCCGCAGGGCCACGCCTGGAGACGACCAGTGCGGAGTTAATCAAAAATCACGGCTGTGCACGTGGCAGTTAGGACCTGCCGCGTATTTCCGATACCCCTTCGAGGACGATGGCCCCTGGAAGAGGAGAACGAAAAGGCCTGTTTTGCCGTCAGGCAAAACAGGCCTTTAAAGTCCGGAGTAGATTTCTTTTTATTTGTTGTGGCAGGTCCTGCAAACGCCGCTCCCGGTGTTGCCCCCGACCCTTCTGAGGAAGTTGCCGTCGCCGCACTTCTCCAGTGAGCCGCATGTAAGGTCGCCGGTATCCCAGGTGCTGGCCCCCTCTGAGCCGTCCACCTCGTCCCAGCTCGAGTTCTTGAAGTGGGGGTCATGGCAGGAGGTGCACTCGACCTTGTTGTCCCTCAGGAGGTTCGAGATTGTCGCCGAATCGGATATGAACCCGTATACGGCCCAGCGGTTCTGGGTGAGGCTGTCCCAGAGGGCGCCGCTGCCCTGTGGGTCGCCCAGGGCGTCCTCGAGGTCCTCGGTGAGGTTGATGTCGGCGATGACCGTGCCCGAGTCCCTCAGGGAGGCGACCTCGCCGCCCCTGTATGTCACGCCTACGGGGTGGTCGTTCGAGAGTCCGGCGCCGGTATCATAGGCATCGCCGTAGTCGCCGATATTGAGCCTCTTGGCCTGGTCCGTTATTCCAAATACATCGTTGTGGCAGCCGTCGCATGTCAAGCCCGTTGACTTACCGAAGTGGTCAAAAGAAGCAACCACGCCTGGAAGACCAATGACATTGCCCATCTGGAATCTCCAGCCGTAGTTGGAGCCTCCGGGATTAACCCCGCCCTTTCCGGGGGCGTTGACGAGGTTGTCGAAGGCGGTGGTGCCGTCGTGACAGGTAAGGCATGCGGCGGAGTATATTGATACGCCTGTGGAGGTGCCGCCGATCGTTGTTCCGTCGGTGTCATAGGCCTTGAAGGTTACGTCAGTGCCTCCCTTGTTCCACATGGGTTTGGCGTCTGTGTTCGAATGGTGAGGGGTGTGACAGAAGACGCATATCTCGGTGGTGGAGCCTGTATTAACGTAATATCCCCAGGCACCGAGGTTGTGGCGCGACGCGCCTATGCCGTTTGCGGCCTCACCGGCCACGTAATCCGAATAGGTATCGCCGGAACCCGGTATATAGGTCCCGGCATAAACGTCGGCCTTGATAAAGAAGGAAGCGGCAAGGACAAGCAACCCTGTGAGCAAGAACCTCTTCATGAACTACCTTTCGGTCTACCAATCAGATTCAGACAGGTTCAAAATAAGAAATGCCATGGATATAACCTGATAGTGCTGGTTATACCTATGGCATCCATCGCCTATGGAACAGAGAACCCTCCTTGAGCCCTCCGCCCCTTTATTACGGGTTTATTATACACCCCATTGTATTTTTGTCAACAGGAAATTTATCTTTCCGGCGGTTTTTTTCCAATTGAAATTCACGGTTTAGCCAAACAAGCATAATTTCAGGCACTTACGTGGTTTTTGATTATATTTATTTTGGAAGCAACCAGAAAAAGGGGGTCTGCCGGAGAGTCCCGGGGGGGGTGGATTTCAGTGTGGTATGCGAAGAGAAGAAAAGTCTATTTTTCCGAGAAGGATTTGAGTTTCCTGCACCTCTTGGGATGGCGCAGCTTCCTTAAGGCCTTCGCCTCTATCTGTCGTATCCTCTCCCTTGTCACGTTAAAGTAGGCCCCCACCTCCTCGAGGGTATGGTCCTTGGTCTCGCCTATCCCGAACCTCATCCTCAAGACCTTCTCCTCGCGTGGGGTGAGGGTGGAGAGGACCTCGTTCATGTGTCCCGTCAGGTCGTTGCTTATAATCTCGTCGTGGGGCACGGTGGCCTCCTTGTCCTCGATGAAGTCACCGAGGAGGCTGTCCCCCTCGTCACCCACGGGGGTCTCGAGGGAAATGGGCTCCTTGGCGATCTTCATTATCTTTCTGACCTTGTCAAAGGGCATCATGAGCTTCTCGGCAAGCTCCTCGGGCGTGGGCTCACGGCCCTGCTCCTGGACGAAGTAGTGAGAGGACCTTACGAGCTTGTTTATCGTCTCTATCATGTGCACGGGAATCCTTATCGTGCGGGCCTGGTCGGCTATGGCCCGCGAGATGGCCTGTCGTATCCACCAGGTGGCGTATGTGGAGAACTTGTAGCCCCTTCTGTACTCGAATTTTTCCACCGCCCTCATGAGCCCTATGTTGCCCTCCTGGATGAGGTCGAGGAACTGAAGACCCCTGTTCATGTATTTTCTCGCGATACTTACGACGAGCCTCAGGTTCGCCTTTATGAGCCGCTCCTTCGCCTCCTCCACCTGGTACTCCAACATGCCCACGGCGCCCTGCATACGGACGAGCCCCTCGTAGTCGAGCCCGAGTTCGGCACTGAGCGCCTTCTCCCTCTCAATACAGAGGCTTAACTCCTTCTGTTTTTCCTTTTGGGGTTCGTCGCCGCCGCCCCTGGCGCCCTTGGCACCCTTGGCCCCTGCGCCCCCCCCGGCCCCCCCGGCCCCCCCGGCGTCCTTTTTACCGGCCCCCTTATTATCAATGGCCCTGGAGACCCCGTCTTTCGTCATACCCAGCGCCCTCTCGAGAGCCGCTCTTTTCCTCTCAAGCCTCGTGAACTCTTCTTCGCCGTGCCTGAGCCTCTCCATCACCCTCTCGAAGACGTTGCTCTTCTTCTCTATGTCAATGAGGAGGCCCAGGAGATTTTCCCTGTACCTCTCCTCCCTCTTGCCCCTGGCCGCGGAGAATTTCTTATAGATCCTGTTTATCTCTTCTATCTCGCCGAAGACCTCCTCGAGGTCGTGCTCGTCCTCGCTTAAAAGCCCCTCGTAGTCGTCGAACTCTATGACCTCTTCCTCTATCCCCTTCCTCTCGTCGAGCCTGTTCTTGAGGGCGTTCAACTCATCTATGATTACGGGGGACCTCAGGAACTCGGCCGTAATGGCGACCATCCCGTCCTCTATCCTCCTGGCGAGCTCGACCTCCTCATCCTTGGTAAGGAGCAGTACCGAGCCCATCTCCTTCAGATAGGCCCTTACCGGGTCTTGTACGACGCTGGCGTAAACCTCCGGGACGTCGGTGGGCGCCTCGGGGGGGATACCCGTGTCGACACCGGTATCCTCCCTCTCCATCTCGACATCGGTGGCGGAATTATTCTCTCCGTTCATCTCCTTCGTCTCTTCCATGGCCCCCGACTTGGCTCCAGGCGCTCCGCCTTACTACATGTTATGAGAACCCCTGTGAACCCTCTGTCTTATCGTCTCCGCCAGTTCGGTCTTGCCCGAGTCCTCGAGCCTCTTTATCAACTCGCGGGTAGATGTCTTAAGTTTACCTCTGTTGAGGACCTTTTTCAAACTGTCTTCGAGCATTTTTTCGGGGTCCTCTATAAAACCCTCGTCGTCTATTAAGACCTCTCCGGCGTAAGCCTTAGCTTTCTCGTCGTCTATCCTCTCGACGAGCTCGGAGAAGTTAAACCCCCCGGCCCCCTCGCCCCCCCCGGCGGTGCAGAGTTCCATAACGGCGAGGCCGAGTTCCTTTAAGGAGGAGTCGCCGAAGGCCTCCACCGCCTCCCTTATCCTCGGGGAGTAGAGCTCGGGGTGCGCCACTATCACCTTCAATACGGTAAGCTCCGCAAGGTTCTGTGGTTTCAGTGAGAGGAGGTCTTTTAAGGAGGTGGAGCGGATACCCGGCGTCTTTTTCCCGGAGCGCATCGCCTCGTAGACGGCGCTCAAGGAAAGGCTCGCCGTTGAGGAGACTTCAGAGGCGTAATGGTCCCTTTCGGCCACGTCCTTTATCCTGACGAGACGCGCCACGGCGTTCTCAAGGTACCTGGACTTGCCCTCGGGCGTGTCCAGGGGGAAACCCTTCTTGAGCTCCTTCAAATAAAAGCCCATAAGGGGCTCGGCCCCTCCTACCGCCGTTGCCATGGCGGATGGCCCGTATTCCTTGAGAAACTCGTCGGGGTCCTTGCCCCCGGAAAGCATCACCATCCTGCAGGGCATCTCTTCTTCGAGGAAAAGCTCAAGGCCGCGTAAGCTCGCCTTAAGCCCCGCCTCGTCCGGGTCGAAGAGCGTGTAGACGGAGTCCACGTAGCCCTTTATTGCCCTCAGGTGCTCCCTCGTCAGTGCCGTTCCCATGGTGGCAACACTGTTCGTAAAGCCGTGGAGGTGGAGGGCCAGGAGGTCGAAGTAACCCTCCACGACGATGACGAACCTCTTCTCCCTCATGGCCTCCCTGGCGAGCTTCAAGCCGAAGAGGACCTCGCCCTTTTTGAAGAGGGCCGTCTCCGGGGTGTTAAGGTACTTGGGGTCTTCTCCGTCGAGGGCCCTCGCCCCGAAGCCGATGGTCCTGCCCCTTATATCCGTTATGGGAAAGATGAGCCTCCCCCTGAACCTGTCGTAATATTCGCCGGCCTTTTTCCTCGACCTCGATACTACTCCGGCCTTCTCTGCGAGATCGAGGGAAAACCCCTTCTTCCTGAGATAGCCCGTAAGGGCCTCCCACCCCCCGGGGGCGAGCCCGATTGCGAACCTCTCGAGGAGCTTCTTGTCGCCAAAACCCCTCTTCTTCAGATACTCCCTGGCGGAACGCCCTTCAGGGGAATCGAGTCTTCCGGCGAAGTACTCGACCGCCGCGGCGTTAACCCCGAAGAGCGAATCCTTGAGGCCACAGGCCGCCCTCTTCTCCTCCTTTATGACCACTCCGTACCTTGAGGCGAGCGTCATTACGGCCTCGGGGAAGGTGAGGCCCTCTTTCTTCATTATAAAGGTGATTGCGTTTCCAGTCTCATGGCAGCCGAAGCAGTGGAAGATGTTCCTTGCCTCGTTTACGGAAAAGGAGGGGGACTTTTCGGAGTGGAAGGGGCAGAGCCCGAACCAGTTCACCCCCTTTTTCTTGAGGGGGAGGTACTCGGAGACTACCTGGACTATATTGGCCCTCGCCCTGACCTCGTCTATCTTCTCCCTGGGTATCATATTTGGGGCTGTTTACGGCCTTCATGTCTTTAAGGTTGGGATAAGGAACCAGTTGACGAAGGGTCTGCCGCGCGTTACGAGAAGCACGAACGGCGGTATTTTAACACAGTTAGGGAGAGATTTTTAAATAAAAACTTCCAGGCTCAAATCAATTCCGCCACCGTGACCCCTGCGCCGCCCCTCGAGGCCTCGGCGAAGCGGTAGTCTTTTACGAACCCGCTCGAGGAGAGGAGATCGGATACGGCCCTTGCGAGTGCCCCGGTGCCAAGCCCGTGTATTATCTCCACCCTGTCTACCCCCCGGGCGTGGGCGTTGTCCAGGAACTTCGTGACGGCGCTTACCGCCTCATCCACCCTCATGCCGATTATGTTTATCGAGTTCGAGTCCCCGAGGTGGAGCTCAACTTCGAAAGAGGTCTTTCGCGGCGCAACCGCCCTGCCCGGGGCCTCCCCCGTCTTTGTAAGCCTCCTGGATTCGACCCAGACCTTGAGGCTTCCCACGCCGAGCTCGGCACGCCTCCCGTCGTGGTCCACCCTCAGGACGACTCCCTTTGTTCCCGAATCCTCTATCCTCACGTGGTCTCCCTCTTCGGGTATGTAGACCCGGGGGGCGCCGGCTCCGAGGCGGCCTAAAAACCTCGAGCCTATCTCCTCGACCTCCCGGACCGGTTTTGCCCCCACGGGGCCTCCCCCCCCACCCCCCCCGGCCGCCCCCCCGGCCCTCTCCTGCTTGAACCTCTCCACCGTCTCCTTTATCTCTTCCCGGGCCTTTTTAATTATCTTGTAGACCCTCTCTTCGGCCCTCCTTACAAGCTCCTCCCTGTCCTTCCTCAGGCGCTCCAGGGCCTCTTTTCTCCTGGCCTCGAGGCCCTCAAGCCTCTCTTTCAACCTTTCGAGCCCTTCCTTCTCCTCCTCTATGAGCCTCACCGATTCTATGAAGGCGCCCTCTTTCTCCTTCAGGTACGACCTGGCGCGTTCGATAAGCGCGTGGTCCATACCGAGGCTCTCGGCTATGGAGAGCCCCAGGCTCGCGCCGGGGACGTCGTAGAGGAGCCTGTACTGGGGCCTGAGGGTATTTTCGTTAAAGGAAACGGAAACGTTCATGTAGGAGGGGTTTACCGTTGCCTGGGCCTTGAGGAGGTTCAAGTGGGTGGTTACGGCGGTCAAGGCCCCCTTCTCCCTGAGGGTCTCGAGGGCGGCAAGAGCGAGGGCGCTGCCTTCCGACGGGTCGGTGCCCACGCCTATCTCGTCTATGAGGACGAGGGAGCCGGGCCCGGCGCGCTTCAAAAACTCGTCCATCCTCTTTACGTGGGCGCTGAAGGTGGAAAGGCTCGCCTCTATGTCCTGCCTGTCGCCCACGTCGGCGAAGAGGGAGTCGAAAAAGACGACGACGCTATCCGGGTCGGCCGGTACGGGTATGGCCGAGGAGGACATGAGGGTAAGGAGCCCGAGGGTCTTCAACGCCACGGTCTTTCCCCCGGTATTCGCCCCCGAGATGACGACGACGCGGCAATCGGCGGATATCCTTATGTCCACGGGCACGACCTCCCCGCCCCCCTTGAGCTCCCTGTGTACGAGGAGCGGGTGTCTCGCCCCCTTCAGGTCTATACCCCCTGCCCCCCCTGGCCCGCCTCCCCCGCCTCCCGCGCTCCCGGCCCCCCCGGGCCTTACGGAGGGGACCGTGGCGCGGGTCTCTCTCGCGTAGAGGGTCTTGGCCTGGAGGAGGTCGAGTTGAGAGAGGGTGTCGAGGTCTGAGAGGAGCAAGTCCTTTTGAGCGAGCACCTCGCCTGTGACGGCCTTCAGGACCTCTATCTCCTCCGCCTTCTCCTCTTTTTTCAATACGGCGAGAGCGTTGTTTATCTCCACGAGCTGGAAGGGTTCTATGAAGTAGGTGGCCCCGCTTCCGGAGCGCCCGTGTATTACCCCGTTTATCTCTGTCTGCTTGCCCACCATGACCGAGAGGACGTAACGGTCGTCCCTTATGGTCACGAGCTCCTCCTGGAGGAACTCCTTCATTTTCTCGTCCTTCAAAAACCCGTCCACCACGGACCTCGCCCGCTCCTTTGCCCTGCGTATATCTTTTCTTATCCCGAAGAGTCTCTTGGATGCGCCGTCCCGGACAAGGCCCTTTTCGTCAATCACGCGCTCGAGCTCCCTCAAGAGAGCCGTTTGGTCGGACAGCGTGGAAAGTCTTTTTGAGAGCCTCGGGCTTAAGTCAATGAAGGATGGTTTGAGGAGTTTTCTTATGTCGAGGGAGACCTCGAGGTTGGCCTTTATATCGAGGAGCTGTTCCGGGAGGAGGAAGGAGCCTCTGGGATAGGACCTCCCGAGGATCACCCTTGTGTCTTTAGCGCCTCCGAGGGGGAATCTCCCTTTTTCCGAGATCAGGGAAGCGGCCTCGAGGTACTCCTCGAAGGCGTATTTGACGGAGAGGAGGTCCGGCAGGGGGACAAGCCCTTCGGCGAGTTCTCTTCCGGGAACCGTCTGGGCATGGCCCGAAAGTATCTTCAACACCTCGGGAAATTCGAGTGCTTCTAAGGTAGTAGGGTCCACTGTACTTCTTTTTTCCAAGGCCCCCGGCAGCCCCGGGATTACGTCCTTGCGATCCTTCTGAAACCGGCGGCCTCGACGACATCCACGGCGCCTTTTAGCACGTGGTCAAGGAGGAGGTTCAGCCCCAGGGCGTCGCTCGATATGTGGCCCGCTATGACGACGTTTACGTGGTTCTTCTCGGCCTCTTTCCTGTGGTCCTCGCTTATGTGCATGCCAACTATGGTGCCCACCCCGGCGGCGGAGAGTTTCTCAAAGGCCTTCTTGCTCCCGCCGGTCCCGCCCGTCATTTCCACGAAGACCCTGCCCGATTTCCTCTTTTTCGAGCCCGTTACTATCTTGGGCCTCAAGGTCTCGCGCGAGGCCGTCGCGTACTCGGGTATCTCCTCTATCATATCGATTATGTCGGAGACGAAGGCGGGCTTTTTCTCGTCGAAGAGCCTCTGGAGATAATCGGCCACGGCGTTGTCGGAAGGGGTGTGTATGCACATGAAGGGTATGTCGAGGAGACGGGCGGCGTCAACGGCCCTCATGTGGTTTACGGGCATTATCCTCCTCTCCACCTCCCCTATCCTCTCCTCCATTATGTCCTCGGCGACGTTTATGGGCACGCCGTACTTAAGGAGTATCCCGGACTGCATGCCCATTACGGCATAGAGGTTGGCCATGGCCCGGCCCTCGGGGTGGTGGGCTACCACGAGGTCGACTCTCTTCCCCTTCTCGGAGAGCCTGTCGGCAAGCACAAGCTCGCCCACCTCCATGTCGATGCCCACCATGGCCCTCTTTACCTCGGTCTCGGGATCTCCGAAGAGTATGCGGGTGTCGGAATAGGGATTTGAGAGACGCTCGGCGTCAAACCACTTGCGCTCATTCTCCTTGAGGTCGTCGTAGTCCTTGCGGGCGCGAGCAAGCTCGGCTTTGACCTCCTCGGTGCCCCTCGGGTCGAGCTCCATCCCCCTCTTGTAAGCCCTCTCGTATATTTCCTTTATCTTCATATCTTTCTTGGGGAAAACTTTTTGAAAAAAGTTTTCCCCAAACCCCTTTCAAAAACTTTATGCTATCCTGAGGAGGGAGCCCCCCGGGAGATGAAATTCGCGCAAGAGGGGGTCTCCCTCCTCAGGATAATAGCCAAAAGTCTTGGGAGTGGGTCTGGGTGAACACTTCTTCAGAAGGGTTCCCCCAGTATTACCCCCCGAGGACCTTTCTCACTATCTCGTTAACGACCTTCCCGTCTGCCTTTCCCTTCACCCTGGGCATGAGTATTTTCATCAACTTGCCCATGTCCTTCATGGTCGAGGCCCCGGCTTCCTCGGCGGCCTTTTTTACGAGCCCCGTTATCTCCTCCTCGGACATCTGGGGAGGCAGGAAGGGCTTGAGTATCTCTATCTCCCTGGCTTCCTTCTCGGCGAGGTCGGCTCTGCCGCCCTTTTCGAACTGCTCTATGGACTCGTGTCTCTGGCGTATGAGGGTGGATACCACCTGGTGGGCCTCGCCATCCTCGAGGCCCCTTCTGAGCTCTATCTCCTTGTTCTTTAAAGCGCTCAGAAGGAGCCTCAAGGTCGAGGTCCTCAACTTGTCCCCTGCCTTCAGGCTTGCATTAATCTCTGCGGTTACATCCTTGATAAGGCTCATGGTCGCACCTTTGCAAGTCAACCTTCTTTTATACGGGGATAAATGTCAAAGGGCCCTTTGCGTACTGAAAAGCGGGCCGCGGCAGCCCCCCTCACGCGTTCTTCGCCTTGGCCTTCAATCCCGTGAGCACGAGCCGGACTATCGCCTTGAAAGTGGGGAAGACCCCGGCTCCCGAGCTCGCCACGGCCTCGAAGTCCTCCACACCCTCGGGGTTGAGGACGTTTTTGAGCTCGCCGGCCGAGACCGCGTTCGGGAGGTCCCTCTTGTTGTACTGTATGACATGGGGGATCCTGGAAAGGTTTTTTCTCTGTTCCCTCAAGTTCGTCCTCATAAGTTCGAGGCACTCGAGGTTCTCGCCGACCTTGTCGAACCTGGAGTCCGCGACGAAGACGACCCCGTCAACGTCCTTAAGTATAAGGCTCCGCGAGGCGTCGTAAAAGACCCTGCCGGGGAGCGTGTAGAGATGGAACTTCGTCTTGAAGCCGTTTATCTCACCGAGCTCGACGGGCAGGTAGTCGAAGAAGAGCGTCCTCTCCGAGTCCCCGGCGATGGTGACCGCGCCGGCGGGAACGGCCTTTTGCTGGATAAACCTCAGATTGGTGGTCTTGCCGCACAGGCCGGGCCCGCAGTAGACTATCCTCGAGTTTATCTCTTTGGTCTCGTAATTTATGGACGCCATGTTGTTGAGAAGTGATTTTTCTGGGGGGAACTTTCTGAAGAAAGTTTCCCCCCAGACCCCCTTCAAAGACTTTTAGCTATTTATCCTGTGGGGGGAGACCCCCTCGCGGGAAATTTCTTCTACGGGGTCTCCCCCCACAGGATAGCCAAAAGTTTTTGGAGAGAGTTTGAGAGAACCTTTTTTCAAAAAGGTTCTCTCAAAAAAATACTCAATAAAGGTGCTTGCCGTCGAGTGCGAGGAGTGTAGCCCATTCGTCGTCTATGTTTTTCTGTATATCTTCGAGCATGGATTCGTTTCCCGGCATGAAGAGGTGTTTGAACCTGCCCTGGACCTTCAGCCACTCGGCTACGGGTTTTTTCTCCTTCGGCTTGTAGTTCACCTTGAGGACCCCCTTTTCCACCTCGTAGAGGGGCCAGTAGCACGTCTCGACGGCGAGTTTGGCCAGCTGTATCGAGTCCTGTGGTTTCGAGTACCAGCCGAGGGGGCAGGGCGAGATTATGTTGAGGAAGGTGGGGCCCTCCACCGCTATCGCCTTACTCGTCTTCCTGGAGAGGTCCGACCAGTTGTGCGGCGAGCCCTGGGCGGCGTACTCCACGTTGTGGGCCACCACTATGCGCGTCAAGTCCTTGCGCCTCTCCTGTTTACCCGGGACCACGGAGCCTGCCGGGGATGTGGTGGTGGCCGAGCCGAAGGGTGTGGCGCTGGAGCGCTGCACTCCCGTGTTCATGTAGGCGCCGTTGTCGTAGCACAGGTAGAGGAAGTTGTGCCTCCTCTCGAGGGCCCCCGAGAGGGACTGTAGCCCTATGTCGTAGGTCCCCCCGTCCCCGCCGAAGGCGATGAACTTTATCTTTTTGTCCGCCGGTATCTTACCCCTCTTTTTAAGGGCCCTGTAGGCCGTCTCCACGCCGCTTATGGTGGCCGCCGAGTTCTCGAAGGCCGAGTGTATCAACGGCACCTTCCATGACGTATAGGGGTAGACGGTGGTGGCCACCTCAAGGCACCCCGTGGCCACGGAGGCCACTATGGGGGTGTCGTAGTTACGGAAGACGGTCCTCACTATGGGGGGTATGCCGCAGCCCGCGCACAGGCGGTGGCCTCCGGTAAAAAGTTCCTCCTGCTTCGATTGTTCTTTAAGCGTAGCCATTTTAACCTCTCGGTATTTTAAGCCCCCGGTTAAGGGGCGCGTTCGTCGTTAAGGAGGCCCTCAGAGCGTTATGTACTTCGTGAGGGTCTCGACCTTTCCCGTCTTCTTTATCTTCTGGAGCTCGTCGAAGACCTCCACGGCGTCCTTGACCTTGAAGTCCCTTCCGCCGAGGCCGAAGATGCGGCTTACGACCTTCGGGCGCGCTTCGAGCTCGTAGAGCGCGGACCTTGTCTCGGTAAAAAGCGGGCCTCCGAAGCCGCTCATGGAGTCCGCCCTGTCGAGGACTGCGATGGCCTTTACGCCCTTCATGGCCCCGGCTATCTCCCGGAATGGGAAGGGCCTGAAGAGCCTGGGTTTCAAGAGTCCGACCTTGCGCCCCGCCTTTCGGAGCTCGTCGACGGCGACCTTCGTGGTGCCGGCGGCCGAGTTAAGGACCACGACCGCCTCCTCGGCGTCATCGAGCATGTATTCCTCGAAGAGGCCGTATCCTCGGCCGAACTTCTCGCCGAACTCCTTGCCCACCCTCTTTACCACGTCCTTTGCGCGCGCCATGGCCTCTGACTGCTGGTGCTTGAAGATCATGTAGGAGTCCTGGAGCGTCATGGCGCCGTAGGTGATGGGGTTGTCTGTGTCGAGGAGCGTGTGTTCGGCCCTGTACTCGCCTATGAACTCCTGGACCTCGGAGTCCTCAAGGAGCGTTAAGTTCTCTATGGCGTGGCTCGTTATGAAGCCGTCGAGGCAGACCATCGCGGGCAGGAGCACGTCCTTGTCCTCGGCAATCCTGACGGCCTGGAAGAGGTTGTCGTAGGCCTCCTGGACGGTCTCCGAGTAGAGCTGGATCCAGCCCGAGTCCCTGGCGCCCATGGAGTCCGAGTGGTCGCAGTGTATGTTTATGGGCGCGGAGAGCGCCCTGTTGACGTTGGTGAGGATTATGGGGAGCCTCATGCCCGAGGCTATATAGAGCATCTCCCACATGAGTGCGAGGCCCTGGGAGCTTGTTGCCGTCATTACCCTGGCTCCTGCGGCACTCGCCCCGATGCATGCGCTCATGGCGGAGTGCTCGCTCTCGACGGTAATGAACTCCGTCTCCACGGCCCCGTCGGCCACGTAGCTCGAGAACTCCTCCACCACGCCCGTGGAGGGGGTTATGGGATAAGCCGGACACACGTCCGGGTTTATCTGTTTCATGGCGTAGGCCACGGCGGAGTTTCCCGTAAGACCCGCCTGCTTTTTTGTAGCAGTTGAAATAGCCATCATTCTGCCTCCTCTTCCATTGTTATGGCCTTTACCTTGTCGGGGCACTCCACGGCGCATATGCCGCAGCCCTTGCAGTGCTCGAGGTCGAATCCCACCATCTTCCCGTCCTCGGTTATAATGGCGGAATCGGGGCACATGACCCAGCAGATAAGGCAGTTGGTGCACTTGTCTTTATCGAGAAGGGGGCGCAGTTTCCTCCACCCGCCGGTGGAGTACTCCGCCGCAGACCCGCCCCTATCTATAACGCCTCCCCTGGGGAGGTCCCTTTTTTCCTCCGTCTTCATCTCCTTCTCCTTTGCCATGTATTCGAGGGGCTATCCGCCCCTGACCTCGTCGTAGCCCCTGTTCATCGCCTTTACGTTCCCCTCAATGACCTTGGGGCTGTACTTTTTCGAGTAGTTATCCTTGAAGCTTTCGATAAGGTCATCGAGAATCACCACGTCGGTGACCTTGGCGAGCGCCCCGAGCATGGGGGTATTGGGCATTATCCTGCCGATGGTCTCGATGGATATCTTCGTGGCGTCCACGGTGTAGACCTTCGCGGGTCTTCCGTCAAGCTCGAGGGCGTGGCGCATCTCTTCGGGGCTCTTGGAGGTGTTGACTATGAATACGGCCTCCTCGGCCGCTCCGTCGGTAACGCTTCCCGAGGCCTCGAGCCCGCCGGAGAGCTTGGTGCCGATTAGGGTGGGGTCGGCTATGATGACGTACCTCGGGTTGGTTACCTGGCAGTGGAGCTTTATCGGTTCGTCGGAGACCCTGTTGTAGGCCCTTACCGGGGCGCCCATCCTCTCGGGGCCGAACTCAGGGAAGGCCTGCACGTAACGACCGGCCCTCAGGCAAGACTCCCCGAGGAGCTTGGCCGCGGTCACCACACCCTGCTGGGCCCTGCCGTGCCATCTCACCTCTAAGTAGTTTTCCATGGTCCTATTCCTTTGTTTATTTTCCGGGGGGACTTTCTGCAGAAGGTCCCCCCCGGGGGGGCATCAGGAGACCTCTCTTCTGCCCTCGAGGGCCCTTTCGAGGGTGGCCCCGTCCATGTACTCCACGTGGCCGCCCACGGGCACACCCGAGGCTATCCTCGTCAGTTTCACCCCGCAGGGCTTAAGGAGCTTGGCAAGGTACGTGGAAGTCGCCTCGCCTTCGGCGTCGAACCCGGTGGCAAGGACTACCTCTTTTACGTCGTCTCCCGTCACCCTGCCGATGAGCTCCTTTATCCTCAACTCCTCGGGGCCCACGCCCTTCAAGGGGGCGAGGCTGCCGTGGAGTATATGGTACCTTCCGGTGTAGCCGCCGGCGTCCTCTATGGCCATCATGTCCTTGTAGTCCGAGACCACGCAGACCGTCTGGGCGTCCCTCCCGGAATCTCTGCAGATGCGGCAGGGGTCGGCGTCCGTGGGGGCCATGCACCCGGAACAGAGCGTTACCTTCTCCTTAGCATCGAGAAGGCCCTTTGCCAGCTCGTCCACGTATTCCCTGCTCGAGTTGAGGATATAGAGGGCGAGCCGCGTGGCGGTCTTTTCTCCGATCCCGGGGAGCATTGAGAATGCCCTTATCAGCCTGTCGATAGGCTCAGCGTACCGCATCGCATCAAAAGTTTCAATATCGCAAAAAGGCGGAAAACCTGACGCTGAAAAAGCCTGTCGACAGGCCCAGCGTACCGCGTTATTTTAAAAGTTTCAAAGACCCAAAAGAACTGGAATCGTGCCCGCCCCCCTCGCCCGCCCTCCAC
>DATEAM010000228.1:0-2889 GCA_035288385.1 Thermodesulfobacteriota bacterium | reverse complement strand
ATGACCTTATCAGAGACAGTGGGAATCAGAGGGAGGCGGGGACGTGGTCAAGGGTCGAGCCAGAGAAAGTCCGTGTCCCCTTCGGTTACATTATCGCGGTCAATGTCATCGGACATCTCGGGGATCACGACGAGATAGGTGATGTCAGACATTGCCGAAATCCTCCTCGGTATGCCGCGCTTCCAGGCGTGCGCGCTCCCCGAAAGGACCACCATGGTCTTGTCGGGGTTCTCTTTGAGATACTCGACGATCCTCTTCGCCATGTAGGTGTCCCACACCACCTGGGCCTCGCAGTAGTTTATGTACTCCGCCTCCGAGTCTTCGTGTTCGCCCATGGCCTCGTTGATAAGGGCCTCGTACCTCTCGTCCACGTCGCACTTTATGCTGCCGAAGCCCTCGAGTTCCTGCAGAGTCAGGGCCCCGAGGCCCTCCGTAAATACACGGTGCGTGACCTCGGAGGACACGTTAAGGGCCACGAGCGGGACCTCGTGCTTGCCGGCATACAGGAGTATGGGCCTGTAAAGACTCCACGGCACCCGCCAGTTCTCGGCGTACGCCCTTATCAAATCCCCCTTTCCAAGCTCCCCCGAGACCCACTTGTCAAGGACCTCCTGTTTCTCCTTGGGGAACATCTCAAGGCCTATGGCGAGCTTTATCCCGGCCCTCCTCATGGCTTTTATGATCCTGAGCTGGATCTGATGGTGCGACCGTGAGTTGTGGACCTCGCCCACGAAGACGACCCTGGCGCCCTTGAGCTCCTTTAGGACCGATGAAAACTCCACCTCCGTCCCGTCGGGGACCTCGATAATCCTCGTGGACGCGCACCCGCTCAAAAAGAGGAGCGAGACGGCGACGGAAAAGCATATCTTCAGGGAAAAGGGGTTTTTCATTGATCCTGCTGACCGACCTCCCATCCTCCCGTCACACCCTCTTCTCGGGCGGTATGTAGGGCTGTTTCCTCGGCCCCACGTATTTCTGCTCGGGGCGGAATATGCGGTTGGTCTTGAGCTGCTCCTTCCAGTGAGCCAGCCATCCGGCCACCCTGCCCATGGCGAATATGGGGGTGTAGAGCTCCGTGGGTATGCCCATAGCCCTGAAGACTATACCCGAGTAAAAATCCACGTTGGGGTACAGACGCTTCGCCTCGAGCTTATCCTTGACCACATGCTCTATCTCTTCGGAGATCTCGAATACCCTTGGGTCTATGTGCCTCTCGCTGAAAAGCTTCAATTTCCTTATATAGGTCTTGAGTATCTTGCCCCTCGGGTCCTGTGTCTTGTAGACCCTGTGGCCTATGCCCATGATCTTTTCGTGCCTGGCGAGCTTGGCCTCTATGTAGGCCCTCACCTTGTCCTTCGAGCCTATCTCGTCTATCATGTGGAGGACCTGCTCGTTGGCCCCCCCGTGCAAAGGCCCGGAGAGCGTGCCGATGGCCGAGGAGATTACCGTATAGGGGTCGGCCAGAGTCGAGCCGACGACACGGGCGCTGAAGGTGGATGCGTTCATCGTGTGGTCCGCATGGAGGATCAGCATCACGTCGAGTATCTTTTCCACGAGAGGCGTTGGTTCTTCCTCAAAGAGCATGTAATAGAAGTTGGCGGCAAAGGAGAGGTCGTTTCTCGGGGGTATGGGTCCGTCACCGTGCCTCAGCCTGTGGCATGCGGCGACTATGGTGGGCATCTTCGCTATGAGCCTCACTATGGACCAGTAACGCACCTCCTCGTTGAGGGTGTCCCTTGCCGGATAGTACATCCCCATGGCGGAGACGACGGCCTGGAGAAATTCCATCGGGTGCCCTGTCTCGGGCAGGTCCTCCATCATCCTCAGTATCTTGTACTTGAGCCTCGTGTGGTAGGTTATGTCGTGCCTGAACCTCTCGAGTTCCTTCGGCTTGGGCAACTCCCCGTAGACGAGCAGGTAGGCGACCTCGATGAACGTACTCCTCTCGGCGAGGTCCTCCAGGGCTATCCCGCGGTATTCGAGCACCCCGGCCTCGCCGTCTATGAAACTTATCGAGGACTCGGCCGCCGGTACACCCTCGAGCCCCGGGACCACGTCAAGGTGTCTTATCTCCATATCAAATCCTCCTTATGGTTCCGAAAATTATGAAGAGACTGCCGGCCAGACATCCTGAAAAAGGCCGAAAAAACCGCCCCTGCAGGACGACCGCATCAATTGACCAAACATATAATACACGAATTCAACGGGACGTTTGTCAAAAAGAAGATTATTATAAGACATAAGGGGGAGAAATGGAAAATAAAAAAGGCCCCCACCCTATTTAGTGAGGGCCCTGTCGAGATATCTCAAACGATTATAGGGGAATTACGTTCTCGGCCTTAAGACCCTTGGGACCCTCTGTTATATCAAAGTCGACCCTCTGGCCTTCTTTAAGGGTTCTGAAACCCTCACCCTGTATGGAGGTGTAATGGACAAAAACGTCCTCGCCGGATTCCTGCTCTATGAACCCGAACCCCTTGGTCTCGTTGAACCATTTGATCTTTCCGGAAGGCATCTGCGCACTTCTCCTTTCCCAAATTATTGGTTGTAAGACTTGTCGCGCTCGGCCGCACAGGGGCGGGATTTACCCAACAGGGCCTCGCACGGGATTTTATTTCCACGTAGTTTAATTTAGAGACCGTGGATTGTCAAGGGCATTTTTTGCCTTTATTTTATTGCCGAATCCCGGCGACGGCGCCTCTTGTAAAACGATGAAAAACCTCGCTTCACCCCCCCCCAAGGCCACCCCTGCCACCCTCGCTAAACCCTGCCTTCAAGCCACTTCCTCAAACCCTCGAGGGCGCGCGCCCTGTGGCTTATGGCGTTTTTTTCCTCCGCCGGAAGCTCGGCAACGGTACGGTTTCTCTCCGGGAGAAAAAAGACGGGGTC
>DATEAM010000227.1:0-15160 GCA_035288385.1 Thermodesulfobacteriota bacterium | reverse complement strand
CTGCGTTCAGTGCATGAAGTGCGTTAGAGTCTGCACCGAGGTGGTGGGAAGAAGCGTCCTCGGTGCTCTCGGAAGGGGAGCGCACCAGGAGGAGACGAGCTTCGTGAGGAGTTTCCTGGACTGCGACCAGGACGGCAACTGCATAGAGGTCTGCCCCGTGGGGTGCTTCATGAGGCTCCCATACAGGTACAAGACCAGGCCCTGGGACCTTAAGGGCGCCGACACCATATGCCCCTGGTGCGCCACGGGGTGCAGGATGGTCGTGGAGGAGAGGGGCGGGGAGGTCATAAGGTCCAGGGCCCAGCTCGGGGTGGGGCTTAACAGCGAGACACTGTGCGCCAGGGGGAGGTTCGGCTACGACTTTATTAACAGCGCCGACAGGATAACCCGGCCGATGATAAAAAAATACGGAAGCCTCGAACCCGTATCGTGGCAGGAGGCCTTTGAGTTCATAAAGGATAACCTCGGCTCCATTTCCGGAGAGAGGATAGGGGGGGTTGTATCGGCGAGGCTCACGAACGAGGAGCTCTATCTCTTCGGCAAGCTCTTTAAAGAGGTCTTCAAGAGCCGAAACGTGGACTCGAGCTCCCGCTGGGACCCGGCCTCGGTTGAGGCCTTCATATCGGCCACCGACATGACCGGAGGAGGCGTGAGTGTCTTCGACTGCATGGCCTCCGATACGGTGCTCGTAGTGGGCACACAGCTCTCGGAAGAGAACCCCGTTACGGACTACATAGTAAGACGCATATCGAACACCAGGAACATGAACGTGGTGGTGGCCTCCACGAGGGCGATGAAGCTCGACAGCTCCGCCAATCTTTCCATAAGGCATATGCCTGGCACCGAAGGGGAGCTCCTCGGCGCGGCGGCCCTTTCGCTCATTGCGGACAACCCGGAGAAGGCCTCCGCCGTCAAGGGCCTCAGGTCGATAAGGGAGAAGGGCGTTAAAAAACTCCTTGAGATCGCCGATATCAAGGAAGGGGAGGTCAAAGACCTCGCAGGCAGACTCGCCTCGTCGAAGTCGATAAGCATAATGGCCGGTACCGGGTTCCTTAGATACCCCTGGGGCCTAAGCGGCCTTAACCTCATTAAGGACGTCTTGAAGGCCCTCGGGAAAAAAGTGACCATACTCCCCGTGCTCGACAGGTGCAACCAGAGGGGGGCCTGGGAGATGGGGGTCACGCCGGGACTCGCCCCGGGTTACGGCCCCGTGGAGAAAAGGGGACTCGGCGCCCACGCCATGGTGGAGGCCGCCGGCAGGGGAGAGGTAGAGGCGATGTACGTAATCGGCGACGACCTCGTTACCGAGTACCCCGACGAGGGCGCAGTAAGGGGAGCCCTTGCGAGGTTGAAGTTCCTCGTCGTACAGGATATCTTCCTTACCGATACCGCGAAGATGGCAGACTGCGTCCTCCCAGGCTCAAGCTTTGCCGAGAAGGACGGCACCGTCACCAACCATGAGGGCAGATGCCAGATAATAAGGCGACTCTTTCCGCCGCCCGGCAAGGCAAGAGCCGACCTCGAGATAATAGGGGGGGTGGGCAGAGCCTTTTCGGTCTCCTTCGCCCCCGACAAGGTAACGCGGTCCTATGTCTTCGAGGAGATAAGAAAAGAGGTCCCCATGTACTCCGGGGTAAGCCTCGCCTTCAATAACAAGAAGAATACCGAAAATAAGCTCGACAACAGGGCCGCACTCATAAAGGCGTCCGAGTTCATGGTGGACTTTAAACCCGTGGGGGCTGTGTGGGCCGGGGGGGGTGCGCCCGAAGAGGAGTACCCCTTCAGGCTCGTAACCGGCAACCACCTCTTCGGCTCGGGAAAATCCTCCGCGAGGTCGCATATACTCACAAGCCTCCTTAAGGGACCCTTTGTGGAGATAAGCGAAGAGGACGCCTCTGTATTAGGCCTTTCTTCCGGCGAGATGGTCAGGGTAAGGGGCAGACACTTCGAGGCCGTATTGAGCCTGAAGACGTTGAAGGGCTCGAAGCAGGGGGTAGCCTTCATCCCCGAGAACTTCCCGGATGTGCCCGCGGCGAGGTTTTTCAGGCCAGCAGAGAGTGTTCCCTGCGTGAGCATAACCAGGGCCTGAGTGTTTATTAAAACGGCCGGGGGGGGCCGGTGGGGCTGGTGGGTGCAGCTTGGCCGGGGGGCCGAATAGATAAAAAACATGGGGCTTTAGCCCCGGGGCCTATAAGCCCGTAACCCTTTATCGAAGGGTGGAGGTGATATAATGATAGATGCCAAACTTTTAAGAGACATGACGTTTTTTACCGACTTTAACGACAAGGAGCTTTCCGTCGTCGCCAGGGTGATGAGCAGGAAGGACTTCAAGGTAGGCGAGACCATATTCAAGGAGTCAGAGGACGGTCAGTCCATATACATCATAAAGAGCGGGGAGGTCAAGGCCTGCAAGGTGGCGCCTGACGGGGAGCTCTTTACGCTGACCATCATGAAGGACGGGGATATCTTCGGAGAGATGAGTTTTCTCGACGGCAGGCCCCGTTCGGCCACAATCATCGCCATTTCTAACGTGGAGACATACTTAATCGAGAGGAAAGACTTCGAGTCCATCGTCGACGAGCACCCGAGGATAATATACAAGCTCATGAGGAACATAGTGTTTACCATACACTCCATAGTTCGCGGCATGAACGCGCGCTACATCGAGATGATTAACTACATGTGGGGGAGAAAGAGGTTTACATAGGGAGTTGGGGGAAACCTTTCCAATAGAAAGGTTTTGCGCTGAACCAATCCCGCACCCTGGGACAAGATGTCCGTGTTGGTCGTAAAAACTCGGTGCCGCCTTGTAACAGCGTCAGGCACCCCTTTCAAAGACTTTTGTGCTCTTCCCTTCAAGATGGCATCCTGCAGGGAAATAGCTGAAAGTTTTTGATTTTGACAAGGAGTCTGGGGAAAACTTCTTTGCACGGGCGCATGGATACCAATTAAGTTTTTAGATTAAATTTTTTGATTTACTCAGAATCAAAAGCCGTATATGACGTCCGCGAAAAAGTTTTCCCCAACACGGGAATATAAAAAATGATTGATACGGCTCTAATAATTGAAATCATCCTGATAGTCTTCAAGGTGGTGGTGGTGGCGATGATACTCTTTTCGCTTCCCCTGCCTCTTACGTGGATTGAGAGAAAGGTCGCCGGACACATCCAGGCCCGTCTCGGCCCTTACAGGGTGGGCCCCCACGGGGTGCTGCAGCCCTTCGCGGACATGATAAAGCTCTTATTTAAGGAGGACATCGTGCCCGAGAAGGCGGACAAGCTCCTCTTCAAGATCGCCCCCATCGTAGCCATGGTACCCATCTTCGCAGTTTTCGTTGTCATCCCAGTAGGCGACAAGTTCATGATACCGGGCATAGACAGGGAGATAACCCTGTATATATCCGACATGAACGTGGGGGTCCTTTACGTACTGGCGATTGCGGGGCTCAGCATCTATGGGATAATATTCGGGGGCTGGGCCTCCAACAGCAAGTACGCGCTCCTGGGGGGGTTGAGGTCCTCGGCGCAGATGATAAGTTACGAGATATCCCTTAGCTTCTCCGCCGTGGGCGTGGTGATGATAGCGAACTCCATGAGCCTCGTAGACATCGTAAAGAGCCAGGGCGTCGGTTTCTGGAACTGGAACTTCCTCTACCTCCCCGTGGGGCCCGTGTGGTTCTTCGTCTTCCTCATCGCAGCGATAGCCGAGATAAACCGCATCCCCTTCGACCTCCCCGAGGACGAGGGAACCCTTTCTTCGGGCTTCCACACCGAGTACAGCGGCATGAGGTTCGCCTTCTTCATGCTCGCCGAGTACGTGGCCATGGTGTCGGTTTCCGTGCTCTGCGTGGTGCTCTTTTTCGGCGGATGGAACTCTCCGGTCCCGCTCCCAGTGCCAATACCGGGGATATTCTGGTTCGTGGCGAAGGTGGCGGTATTCATATACTTCTTCATGTGGGTTAGGTTCACCCTGCCCAGGTACCGCTACGACCAGCTCATGACCATAGGGTGGAAGATCCTCATACCGGTGTGCCTCGTTAACATCCTCGTTACCGGGTACATGAAGATAGTCCTGTTGTAAAAAGTTTTTTTAGGGTCAAAGGAAATGGGTAAAAACACAGTAAGCCGAAGGATCGCGGATTTTATAAGCAAGGGCGTCTTTGCCGACTTCATAAAGGGGTTGCAGGTGACCTTCGGGTATAACCTTACCATGCACATTACCATAAAATACCCGGACCAGGAGAAGTGGATACCCTACTCGAGGTTCCGCGGGCTCCATACCCTTAATAAAGACGAGCAGGGCAGGGAACTATGTGTCGCCTGTGAGCTGTGCTCCAAGGCCTGCCCTACGGGCTGCATAACGGTCATACCCATGGAGGACGACACGGGCAGAGGGATAGCCGACAGGGTCGCCAGGGTGTGGAAGGTCGACCTGGTGAGGTGCCTTTTCTGCGGTTACTGCGAGGACGCCTGTCCCACGAGGGCCATAAGGCTCGGCAGGGAATACGAGCTCGCCTGCACGGACTTAAGCTGTACCAAGAAGGAGAGGCCGGAGCTCTTGAAGCCCCAGTCCATACCCGAAGCCATAACGGGAGGGGTCGTGGCAAAGGCCAGATTCATAAAAGGCGAAGAGGGGATAAGGGTCGAGGCCGATCTCGGCAAGACCCGGAAGATGCGCTGGTAGAGGTCTTTTTGCCCCGGGGGCATGTTTCAGAGTGTCCCCGCCCGTTAAGCCGAGGAACTTAAAAACATGGAACAGGTCTTTTTCTATATCTTCGCGGTCGTGGCCGTGGCTTCGGCGATTGCCGTAATAACTGCGAGGAGCGCCGTGCACAGCGCCTTCTTTCTTGTCATCTGCCTGCTTCAGGTGGCGGCCGTATTCGTGCTCTTAAGGTTCCCATTTCTCGCCGCGGTGCAGGTCTTCATATACGTCGGCGCCGTCATGGTCCTCTTCCTTTTTGCGGTCATGGTGCTTGATGTGGGGCGCGAGACCTTTGGTGAGAGGCTTCACAGCCAGAGCATACCGGCGGTCTTAACGCTTGCCGTGCTCTTTGTTATGATGGGACTGCTCATGTTCTCGGGCAAGGTAACCGTGCCCGGCGGGCCCTACAGCGAGGCGGCGCTGGCCAGGAACACCGAGATCATAGGCAGGGCCCTTTACACGAAGTACATATACCCCTTCGAGGTCGTCTCCGTACTCCTTCTCATCGCGCTCATAGGCGCGGTGGCGCTGGTAATGAGGGAAAGGGTAAAGGTCAAATAGACGGATATGCTGACTCTGACACATTTTCTCATATTAAGCTTTCTGCTCTTTCTCATAGGGGTGGCAGGGGTGCTCATAAGGCGCAACATACTCATTGTGCTCATGTCCCTTGAGCTCATATTCAACGCCGTGAACATCGTGCTTGCGGCTTTTTCGTATTACACGGGCAACCTCAACGGCACCATATTCGTGGTATTCAATATCACGGTAGCCGCCGCGGAGGTCGCCATAGGGCTTGCGATCCTCGTATGCGTATACAGGCGCAGTCAAACCGTCTACGTTGACGAGATGGACGAGATGAGGGGTTAGGAAGACCATGATAGATTACGTCTGGTTGATACCGCTGCTTCCCATGATGGGCGCCGCCGTAAACGGCGTCTTGTGCAGCCGCATGCCCAAAAAGGCCGCGGGCCTTATCGGGTGCCTCTCCATGGGCATCGCCTTTCTTATCTCGGTATCCATCCTTGTTAAGCTCCTGGGCCTTGCCCCTGGAGAGCGCTCCGTAGAGATAACGGTATTTAGATGGATTACGAGCGGCTCCTTCAACATAGACATAAGCTTCCTGGTGGACCCTCTTTCCACCCTAATGATACTCGTGGTAACGGGTGTTGGTTTCCTCATCCACGTCTATTCCGTGGGCTACATGCACCACGACTCCGGCTTCGGCAGGTATTTTTCCTACCTGAACCTCTTCGTCTTCTTCATGCTCATGCTGGTCCTGGGCTCCAACTACCTCGTTATGTTCTTGGGCTGGGAGGGCGTGGGCCTGTGCTCGTACCTGCTAATCGGGTTCTGGTACCATAAGAAATCGGCAAGCGACGCAGGCAAGAAGGCCTTCGTCGTAAACAGGATAGGCGACTTCGGCTTTATCCTCGGCCTCTTCGTGCTCTTCTGGAGCCTTTCAGGCCACGGCATAAGCTCCCTGGGCTTTAAGGAGGTCTTCGCCAATATCCATCACCTGAATCCCAATATCGTAGGCCTTATCGCAGTGCTCCTCTTTATCGGCGCCGTAGGCAAATCCGCCCAGTTCCCGCTACATGTATGGCTGCCCGACGCCATGGAGGGCCCGACACCGGTCTCCGCCCTCATACACGCCGCCACGATGGTCACCGCCGGCGTATACATGGTGGCCAGAAACAGCGCCATATATTCCATGGTCCCTGCCGTGGGTGAGGCCGTGGCCGTAATCGGCATATTTACCGCCTGTCTTGCGGCGACCATCGGCCTTGTGCAGAACGACATCAAGAGGGTCCTGGCCTACTCCACCGTGAGCCAGCTCGGCTACATGTTTGCGGCCGTGGGCGTGGGCGCCTACACGGCCGGCATATTCCATCTCATGACCCACGCCTTTTTCAAGGGCCTTCTCTTCCTCGGCTCCGGTAGCGTTATACACGCCATGTCCGATGAACAGGATATGAGGAAGATGGGCGGGCTCCACTCTCATATGAAGATTACATCTACTACGTTTATAATAGGTGCGCTGGCCATAGCCGGCATGCCGCCATTCAGCGGCTTCTGGAGTAAGGACGAGATACTCTGGGAATCCTTCAGGGGAGGCCATTACCTCATCTGGGCCGTGGGTTTGTTTACCGCCTTCCTTACGGCCTTCTACATGTTCAGACAGGTCTTTATGACCTTTACCGGCGAGTGCAGGGCGGATTCGCATACAAAAGAACATTTGCACGAGTCCCCCTCGGTAATGACAGTCCCCCTTATCATACTCGCATTCTTTGCAATCGTAGGCGGCGTGGTGGGCATTCCCTTCCTTGCGGGCGGCTCAAAGCTTCACCACTTCTTAAGCCCTGTATTCGGCCATGGCGCCGCTACTGCTGCGGCCGCGGTAAGCCACGGCCCCGGTGAGGCCATTGCTGCGGTTGCCGGGGAAGGGGCACATATTGCCGAAAGCGCGGCCGGGGCGGCCGGGTACGCCGCTCACAGCAGCCTTGAGTTCATACTTATGGGCGTATCCGTTGCTGCTGGGCTTATCGGGATATTCCTTGCATCTCTAATGTACTACGCGCCCATGAGGGCGCTGGCCCCTTCCTTCTTGAGGCCCGAGGTCATAGCCGGCAGGTTCAGCGCCCTGCATACGCTCCTTTACAACAAGTACTATGTAGACGAGATATACGACGCGGTAGTGGTAAACCCCGTAAAGAGGTTGTGCGCCTGGAGCCTTTCTTTCGACCTCGGTATCATCGACGGCATCGTCAACAACACGGCCTGGAGCACGAGGCTTACGGCGTGGTTCTCGCATAAGTTCGATATCTATATGGTAGACGGGCTCGTAAACTCCTTGGCCACTGCCGTGAACTTCAACAGCGGCATCTGGCGCAGGCTCCAGACCGGGTATCTCCAGAACTACGCCCTCATCTTTGTCCTCGGGATACTCGCCCTCGTGGTGCGGGCGCTCATGGGGTAACGGACTGCCGGGGTCAGGGGGCGGAGTCCAAAGGCAGATGGGCGCAAGGTTGTTCAAGGCTTAAGTTGAGCCGTGACATTTATAAATGCGATGGAGTAAAACAGCCGTAAGGCATGCAGGATAAGGGACGATGATAGAGAACGTATTGAACTATCCCATATTGAGCACGCTCATATTTCTGCCGGCCCTCGGCGTTATCGTGCTCGCCTTCATCCCTGGAAAGAGCAAGGAGGTGCTGAGGACTACGGCCCTGGGCTTTACGCTCGTAAACTTCTTCATCTCCCTTGTGCCCGTATTCCACTTCGATACCTCCACCTTCAAGATGCAGTTCGTCGAGCAGGCCCCATGGATACCCGGCATCGGGGTCAGTTATTTCCTCGGCATGGACGGAATAAGCCTTACCCTCGTGCTCCTTACCACCTTCCTTTCAATCATTGCGGTGCTCTGCTCGTGGACGGCGGTCACGGAGAGGGTAAAGGAGTACATGATGCACCTTCTTATCCTCGAGACGGGCATGCTCGGTGTGTTCGTCTCTCTGGACCTGATACTCTTTTTCCTCTTCTGGGAGGTCGGGCTCATACCCATGTACTTCCTCATAGGCGTATGGGGAGGCCAGAGAAGGCTTTACGCCAGTATAAAGTTCTTCCTCTATACGCTGTTCGGCAGCGTCTTCATGCTCGTCGGCATAGTGGCGCTCTACTACTCTCACGGAAGCATAACGGGCGAGTACACCTTCAATCTCCTCAAGCTCTACGAGGTCGTGTATTCGTACAACCTCCAGTGGTGGATATTCCTGGCCTTCTTCCTCGGGTTCGCCATCAAGGTGCCGGTCTTCCCCTTCCATACGTGGCTGCCTGACGCGCACGTGGAGGCGCCCACCGCGGGCAGCGTTATACTTGCCGGCGTGCTCCTCAAGATGGGCACCTACGGCTTCTTAAGGTTCAACCTGCCGCTCCTGGTCGATGCCACGGTGGCCTTTACACCTTACATCCTGGCCCTTGCGGTGATAGGCATAATCTACGGGGCGTTCCTGGCCATGGCCCAGAGCGACATTAAAAAGCTCGTGGCCTATTCGAGCGTGAGCCACCTTGGGGCCGTCATGGCCGGCATATTCGCGCTTAACCAGCAGGGCATAGACGGCGGGGTGCTCCAGATGATAAACCACGGCATCTCCACCGGAGGGCTCTTCCTTATAATAGGCATTATCTACGAACGCAGGCACACGAGGGCCATAGCCGATTTTGGCGGGATCGCCAGGGTAATGCCGGTCTACGCCGCTCTCGTCATGGTAATAGTCTTTTCTTCCATAGGGCTTCCGGGGACCAACGGCTTCGTAGGCGAGATACTTATACTCCTTGGTCTTTTTAAGGCGAGCCCCGTTGCGGCCGTACTCGGGGCAACGGGCGTTGTCCTTGGAGCGGCCTACATGCTCTGGATGTCTCAGAGGGTGTTTTACGGAAAGGTAACTCACCCGGAGAACGAGGCCCTCAAGGACTTGAGCGTCCGCGAGGTCGTAACTATTGTGCCTATCGTGGCGCTTATCCTGTGGATCGGCGTTTATCCCGGGCACTTCCTTAAGCTTACGAATGCGAGCACAGCACATCTGGCCGAGGTGGTTGAGATGAACCGCTCTAAAGGCAAGGTACACGAGATGGCCTTAACGCATAAGGCGTACGCTGAAGAGCAGGCGCCTTCAATGGGAGGGCACAGATGACACCCAATGAAGTGGCGGCCGCCTGGCCCGTCCTTTCCATAATCACCTTTCTGCCGGCGGCCGGGGCCATCTTTATCCTCTTTTTGAACAGGGAAGATACCGAGCTCATCAGGTGGATAGGCCTCGGGGTCTCGCTCTTTGTATTCCTGCTTTCGCTCTACCTGCCCCTTACCTTTGACGCCTCCAACCCGGCGCTCCAGTGGGTTGAGAAGGGTGTGTGGATAAAGTCCTTCGGCATACAATATTACATGGGCGTGGACGGCATAAGCCTGCTCCTTGTGCTCCTTACCACGTTCATCACCGTTATCTGCATGCTCGCGTCCTGGAGCGACATAACGGACAGGCTCAGGGCCTATATGGCCCTTTTCCTCTTTACCGAGACATGCTCGCTCGGGGTCTTTATGGCCCAGGACCTGTTTCTGTTCTACGTCTTCTGGGAGGCGGTGCTCGTACCCATGGTATTTATAATAGGCATATGGGGAGGCAAGAGAAAACTCTATTCGGCTATAAAGTTTTTCCTCTTCACCTTTGTGGGAAGTCTTTTCATGCTCCTCGGGGTGCTCGCCGTCTACTACTACCACGGCGACGTTACAGGCCTCTATACCTTCGATTCAACAATACTCGCGCTTACGCCCATTGCCCCTGAGGTGCAGTACTGGGTATTTATAGCCTTCTTCCTGGGCTTTGCCGTTAAGGTGCCCATGTTCCCGTTCCATACGTGGCTTCCTGACGCGCACACCGACGCCCCGACGGCCGGAAGCATCGTGCTTGCCTCCGTGCTCCTTAAGCTCGGCACCTACGCCTTTGTAAGGTTCAGCCTGCCGCTTCTGCCGAACGCGAGCGTCCGCCTCGCCCCCTTCATGATAGGGATTTCTCTTTTTGCCATCATCTACGGCGCCCTCGTTACAATAGCTCAGAAGGACATAAAGAGGCTCATAGCCTACTCCAGCGTAAGCCACATGGGTTTTGTCATGCTCGGTATTTTCGTCTTCAACATCGAGGGTCTCAAGGGCAGCATCATGCAGATGATAAACCACGGCATATCAACGGGCGCGCTCTTCCTTCTCATGGGCATGATCTACGAGAGGACTCACACCAGGATGATAGGCGACTACACGGGACTCTTTAAGCAGATGCCGGTCTACGGGGTGGCCTTCCTCGTCGTGGCCCTCTCGTCCATGGGCATGCCCTCCACAAACGGCTTTATCGGGGAAATCTTCGTGCTCATAGGGGCCTTCAAGGCGAGCTGGCTCTTCGCCGTGGTAGTGGCCGTGGGGATTCTGCTTGGGGCCGTCTACCTGCTGTGGCTCTTCCAGAGGGTCTTTCTTGGAACCTACTCTTACACAGGCAGGGGCACGCTCCAGGACCTTAACTTCCGGGAGACCGTGACAGCGCTGTCGCTCATGGGACTCATCTTCTGGATAGGCCTTTATCCGAGGCCCTTCCTCCATGTGATGGACGCCTCTCTCAACAGGCTCGTAAACCAGGTGGAAGAGAACTACAGGCAGGCCGGGATGAGGCAAAATGCCTCGAAGGCCACGGCCATGGCAAGTCGCACTGTTTTTACACCCGTTAAAGGAAGCGGGAGATAGATATGGAGCTGTCGGCCCTTAACATTAACCTGTTCTCCGTGATGCCGGAGATACTCACCACAGGGCTTGCCATCATCGTGCTCATCGTGGATTTTTTCCTTGGCCGCAAGGCCAAGCCCGCGCTCGGGTACCTGAGCATCATAGGGCTTCTGATAATCCTGCCGGTTGCGGCCATGACCGCAGAGACGGCCCCGTCCTTCGGAGGCACCGTCATGTCGGACGGCTTCTCTGCGTACTTTAACGTCATATTCCTGATCGCCGCCATCTTCACAATATTAATCTCCATGGACTATCTTGAAAAGACCGGGATAGAAAGGGGCGAATACTACCACATCATACTATTCGCCACCGTGGGGATGATGGTCATGGCCTCGGCCAACGACTTTATCAACCTCTATGTGGGTCTTGAGCTCATGGCCCTGTCATTCTATATCCTTGTCGCCTTCAGGGTGGAGAGCAGCCGCTCGGTGGAGGGGGCGTTGAAATACTTTGTCCTCGGAGCGCTCTCTTCCGGCATACTCCTCTACGGCATCGCCTTCGCCTACGGCGCCTCGGGCTCCACGAACCTCGGCGAGATGGCCGCAGGCCTCGGCTCCGGACAGGACCCTTTCCTGGTCCTGGGCTTTATTCTTATAATCGTCGGCTTCGGCTTCAAGGTGGCGGTATTCCCGTTCCATGTGTGGACCCCGGATGTATACGAGGGCGCGCCGACGCCTGTAACGGCTCTTCTTTCCATAGGCTCGAAGGCCGCGGCCTTTGCGGCCTTCCTGCGCGTATTCACCGTGGCATTTCCGGCACTGCAGCCTCAGTGGTCGGAGGTGCTGTGGCTGCTCTCGGCGGCCACCATGATATTCGGAAGCGTCGTGGCCATCGCCCAGAAGAACATAGTAAGGATGCTCGCCTATTCCAGCATAGCGCACGCAGGAATAATCCTCATAGGACTCCTCGTCTACAATGATATAGGCATGGCCGGCGTGGTCTACTATCTCCTCGTATACCTATTTATGAACATGGGCGCCTTCGCCGTGGTAACGCACTTGAGGGGTGACGCCGGCGGTGTCATGAAGGGGGAGAATATAAGCGACTACAGCGGGCTCGTCTCAAAACGTCCTGCGCTGGCCTTCCTCATGGCGCTCTTCCTCATCTCGCTTGCGGGCATACCCCCCACAGGAGGCTTTGCGGCAAAGTTCTTCATCCTCTCGGCCGCCATCAACGCAAAGTACTACTGGCTCGCATCCATTGGCGTCGTGAGTACGGCCATCTCTCTATTCTTCTACGCCAGGGTCATCTTCTACATGTTTGTTAGGGAGCCTGAGGCAGGGGTTGAGCAGCCCGGGACCGGCGCCTGCTACAACGTGGTGCTTTTCTGCACGGCCGCGGGTACGATATTTTTGGGAATATACCCGACGCCGTTCATTGACCTGGCGATAAAGGCCGTAAAGCCGTTTTTTATGTAGGGGGACAGGACAATGGAAGAGACCGGCAAAAACGCGGACATCCTGGAGGGCGAGCAGGCCCGCAACTGGTGGAAGCTTCCCTTCGACTCCACGACCAATTTTTCGCTCTTCGGCTACTTCCTTGGAGGCCTCAGGTGGGAAGACCCGAGGAATAGAACGGATTTTACCCTCGAAAATGAGTAGTACCACCGTCTTATCACCTGCCAAGATAAATCTGCTGCTGAAGGTTTTAGGGAAGAGAGACGACGGTTACCATGACATCTTCTCCGTCATGGTGCCTGTTTCACTCTTCGATCAAATCTCGATAGACGCCGAAGACGGCCATGGGATAACGCTTGAGTGCCCCTGTGCCGGCGTCCCGGAAGATGAGGCCAACCTCGCCTACAGGGCTGCCGAGGCATTTCTCGAAACAACGGGCCTTAAGAGGTCCGTATCGATAAGGATAGCGAAGAAAATACCCGTTGGCGCAGGGCTCGGCGGAGGGAGCTCGGACGCCGCCTCGGTGCTCATGGCCCTGGACTCGGTAGTGGGCACAAACCTCGGTGAGAAGACCCTGATGGGCATAGGCGCTCGGCTCGGCTCGGACGTGCCCTTTTTCATGCTCAAGGGCCCCGCCGTGGCAAGGGGAAGAGGCGAGGTGCTCGGCAGGATAAAACTCCCCCCGTTAAGTTATATCCTCGTCAACCCCGGCTTCGAGGTCTCCACACGCTGGGCGTACAATAATTTAACCTTGACAAAGGGTTACGAAGATAATATCCTAACGTATTCTGAGGATTCCTTTAGGGATATCGGGTACATTAAGGACAGCCTCGTAAACGACCTCGAAGAAGTTGTCATAGGCAAACACCCCGAGATACAGGAACTTAAAAGAGACCTCCTTCGAAACGGGGCCTTCGGTGCGCTTATGTCGGGAAGCGGCCCTACGGTCTTCGGGGTTTTTTCTTCAGAGAGAGTGGCCGAAAGGGCCTTCGGGGTCCTTAAGAAAAGGCTCGACAAGAGGTTCTCGGTTTTTCTGACGCACGGTCTGGGAGGGGCCTGAGAGGGGCCGAGGGGGGCCGAGGGGGCGGGGGCTGTGACGGTCAGAGGACCGCGAGGAGAGAAGGTGCGGGCGAAACTTTCTGTAGAGAGTTTCTTTTACGCCGCCTTGATCGAGCTTCAGGTATTTCAAGTCATCGATATTCTTAATATTGCCAGGCACCGTCTTGTTGTGGCTTAAGGCCCCCTTCAATGACTCGGGGGCCATCTTGCCGTAGAAAATGGGGCGTAGCCAAGCGGTAAGGCACGGGGTTTTGATCCCCGCATCCGGAGGTTCGAATCCTCCCGCCCCAGCCACGTGGGGGGCTTTACGTGTGGGGGGCTTGCACGCGGGGCCGGTTAGTCACGGAGGGCCGGTTTGCCAATCCGGGCGGATTACGCGTTGGACAGGATTACGCTCGGGGCCGGCTTTTGTTTGCCGGTAAAGATTTTTAAAGGTCAGTAGGTAAAAAGGCGGATGGATATGAACAAGATAAAGGTGTTCGCCGGAAATTCAAACAGACCCCTTGCCACCGAGATATGCTCGCAGCTCGGTATCTCTCTCGGGAAATCCGAGGTGAAGAGTTTCAGCGACGGCGAGATCTACGTCGATATACAGGAAAGCGTCAGGAGCGTCGAGGTATACGTCGTCCAGTCAACGGCCATGCCGTGTAACGACAACCTGATGGAGCTTCTTATAATGCTCGATGCGCTCAAGAGGGCCTCTGCGCACTCCATCACCGCCGTTATCCCCTACTACGGTTATGCGAGGCAGGACAGGAAGGTGGCCCCAAGAACGCCCATATCCGCGAAACTCGTCGCCGACCTCATCACCGTGGCCGGCGCTACAAGAGTCGTATGCATGGACCTTCATGCCGGTCAGATCCAGGGCTTTTTCAATATACCCGTGGATAACCTGTACGCCGCCCCCGTGCTCCTCAATTACATGAAGGAAAGGTTCCACCACGACGAGGCGGTCATAGTTTCCCCTGACGCAGGGGGCGTTGAGAGGGCGAGGGCCTTCGCCAAGAGGCTCGAGGCCACCCTTGCCATCATCGATAAACGACGCCCGGCGCCGAACATATCCGAGGTGATGAACGTTATAGGCGACGTCGAGGGCAAGACCGCCATACTCCTCGACGACATGATAGACACGGCAGGGACCATTACCCAGGCCGCCGAGGCTCTCGGCAAGTTCGGGGCAAAGCAGGTCTACGCGTGCTGCACCCACGCTGTCCTCTCTGGGCCTGCCATCGAAAGGCTCGAGAAGTCCAAAATAAAAGAGCTCGTGGTGACAAACACGATAGCACAGAGGAAGGGAAGGTCCTCTGAAAAGCTCAAGGTGCTCTCCGTCGGGCCCTTGCTCGGCGAGGCGATAAAGAGGATCCATTACGGCGAGTCGGTAAGCTCGCTCTTTGTCTGAGGGGGCCTGCGCCTTGCGCTTTCTCCCTTAGACGGGAAAGCGTTTTTTCAGGCCCCTGATAATCTTAAACAATTAAAACAAGGCAATCGGAGGAAACTTCATGGAACAGATAAACTTGTCGGCAGGCACGAGGCAGCAGATCGGGAAGTCCCCGTCGAGGAGGCTCAGGAGCGTTGGCAAGGTGCCCGCGGTGCTCTACGGGCCCGAGGTGAAAGAGGCCCTCAACCTGACACTCGACGGAAAAGAGCTTGAGAGGGTGCTGCATACCACGGCCGGAGA
>DATEAM010000226.1:0-8957 GCA_035288385.1 Thermodesulfobacteriota bacterium | reverse complement strand
CGTCAGGATGCCTCTATGGGTGGGGCTCGGTCCTGAAGGCGTGGCCAGGGTGGTGGAGTCGGTTGAAAGGTTTTTCCGCTCCGGAAGGTGATATGGCACGCCTGACGGTTTAATCCCCCCCCCTCAACGCGTCTATCCGTTTTTGAACCAGGAACAATTTCTGTTGCATGACCTCACCTCCGGATAACTTTGAAAGGCGGCGATTTTTATTGAGCTATCCGTAAAGGGGTCATACAATTACGACGTGTCGGTTCAAAGCCTTCTCTTTAGGAAACCTAAGAGCGGCCCCGCCCATGACTTCAAGCTCCTCGATGGGGACCACCTGACCATCATCTGCGAGGAGAAGACCCTCGGCAAACTCGGCAGGATATTCGGCTGACCCATGGGCTTCGCCCATGGGTCAGCCACGCCTTCCTTCCTGCCAACCACTTATTCCCCCTTGACCATGAAAACCATCATAAGGCTTGAGTTTTTTCGCGCCCGTCGGACCGCACTTCGATAACGCCTTCCAACCGGCTTGGAAAAAATTTGAGGGGCCCTTAAAAAAAGACTTGACAAAGGTGTCTATTTCGGATAAAAAAGACCCGAATACCCTCATTAGGAAGGTTTCCCATGTTCCGTTTGTCAAGGGCTGCAGAATACGCTATAAGGGGTGTGCTCTACCTTTCCGGAAAATCTGACCAGGTGACCACGGACATCGAGGAAATAGCAAAGGCCACCGACGTGCCCTCCGCGTACCTCGCCAAGCTCTTTCAGACCCTCGGCAAAAAGGGTTTCGTCCGCTCCGTAAGGGGCCCGGAAGGGGGTTTCGTGCTCCTGAAATCGCCTGAAGAAATAAGCATTTTAGAGATAATAGAGGCCCTCGAGGGCCCCATATTCCTGAACGACTGCCTGATCCGGGAAGGCCAGTGCCCCCAGGACAAGGTATGCCCCGTGCACGACACCTGGAAGGAGGCGCAGGACGTCTTCCTCGATTACCTCAGGAACTGCAACTTCAAACAGCTCGCCGTCTCTGGCAGGAAAAAGCGAAGGCACGCCGGTAAGCCCCCCCCTGGGAAAAAAAAGGCCGGCGGGACTTGAAATTTTTTTGAAATCAATTAAGATTAATATAATCCTTTTTATCCTGAATAGAAACAACATTTTCATTTAACCGGGAGGTGAGATTATGCACGAACGTCTGGCCGAACATGACGAACACCACGAGTGGGAGACCAGTCCATGGCCCCTGGTGCTGAGCGTGGGGGTGCTCTTCCTGGGGCCCTTCTCCTTTTCACTCTATTTCGTCTACAACAAGCCCATGCTCGCCGTGCTCTCCCTCGGGATAGGCGTCATCCTTACGGTCCTATCAATCGCGGGCTGGATCCGCGAGACGGTAAAGCACAGGCTCGAACATCCCCATGTGCACCTTCAGGGCGAGACCGTGGGCCTGGGACTCGACGCCATGCAGCTCTTCATCGTGGCCGAGGCCTGTCTCTTCATCGCCTTTTTCGTAGCCTACTGGGTCACCAGGCTCCTTTCGCCGACATGGCCGCCTGCTGGCACCCCGCATATAGAGATGGTCACCCCCATCATCATGACCGTAATACTCGTCTCGTCGAGCGTGACCATACATCTCGGCGAGGAGAGGCTCAACCACAACGACCGCTCTGGGTTCATTCTATGGCTTGTGCTGACCATGGTCCTCGGGGCCGTCTTTTTCGGCATATCCGTCAACGAGTGGACGCACCTCATGGGAGAAGGCTTCACCTTCAAGACCAACATATACTCGACGGCCTTCTTCTCCATAACGGGCTTCCACGGCTCGCACGTCTTCGTGGGCCTGGGGATGTTCCTGTGCGCCCTTATCCCGGCGCTCTTCGGCAGGGTCAACAAGACCTTCGTAAAGTCGGTGAGCATTTACTGGCACTTTGTGGACATCGTCTGGTTCTTTGTCGTATCCCAGATTTACTTCTGGTAAGGACGACCTCTGACTAAGCCTCTTTCAGGGAGGGTGGATTGAAGGTACGAACAACGACATTCCTAACGGTTATAATCGCCGCTCTGGTCTTCGCCGCAGGGACGGCTGAAGCGGAGTACGGGAGAACGTCTCCCACGTCCATAGACCCGTCTCTTTTGAGGATTGACGAGGCCGAGTACCTCGGCGCACCAGTAAAGACCGACTACCTCCTCGTCGACGGCCTTAACCGGGAGTTCACCCTATCCACGATGCTCGGAAAGCCCCTTGTCCTTCTCCTCTCATACTTCGACTGCGACGGGGCCTGCCCCACCGTGAACAGGGACCTGAAAGATATGCTCTCCAACATGGAAAAAAGGACCCCCGGAGAGGACTTTTCCGTCCTCACCCTCTCCTTTGACAAGAAAGACGACCCGTCGAGCGTCAGGATGTTCGAGGAAATGGTCATGGATGGCGGGGGGGGCGGGGGGGGCGGTTGGATCGACCGCAAAGAGGGCTGGAAGGTGGCCGTCATGAAGGACAGCGCCGACATAGAGACTCTCGCCGGGAGCGTGGGCTTTAAATTCTTCTGGTCTCCCAGGGACAGGGTCTTTGTTCACCCGAGCGTCTTCATCGTCCTCTCGCCCGAGGGGAGGGTGGTGAGGTATCTCTACTCGTCACAGACAGAGGCGAAGGACCTCGAGGTCGCAGTAGCCGAGGCGGCCTTCGGCACCCCCGGAAGGTCGAAGACCAAGGACCTTTCGGACCTGCTCATGATCGCCTGCTACTCCTACAACTACAAGGAGGGCAAATACACGCTTAACTACCCGCTCTTCATAGGCGCGGGCTCACTCGTTATCGGATTATCGTGCATCGTCTTTTCCCTAACACTTTACAGAAAAAAGGCACGGAGGTAAGGCCATGATGAGGAGATTTTATCAGCTTGTAGTGCTACTTCTCCTGGTGTTGCTGCCCGCGGCCGCCCTCGCTTCCGAAGGCGAGGGCGCATACGGGGTGCATGACCCGGCGGAAGGTTTTAAGCACCTCTGGAGAGAGGTTATGATCGATATCACCGTCATCGGTATAATCTTCGCGCTCATAACCGTATACATGCTGTTCAAGTACAGGAGAAAACACCCGGACCAGGAGGGAAAGCCCCCAAAGCTTTCGCCCACGTCGGTCCTCGGCTGGGCCCTCATACCGGTCTTCGTCTTCATGGCCGACGACTTTTTCCTCGCGGCAAAGGGCTGGACGCTGTGGAACAACTACAGGACCGTGCCCGAAAACCACTACGAGGTCCAGCTCGAAAGCCAGATGTGGATGTGGAACTTCAAGTACCCCGGCGGGGTGCAGACGGTAAACGAGCTCCGTGTGCCCGCGGGAAAACCCATACTCGTCAGGATGACGAGCCGGGACGTGATCCACTCCATGTACCTGCCCGACTTCAAGGTCAAGGAGGACTCCATGCCCGGACGCATAACTTATCTATGGTTCTATCCGAAAGAGCCGGGTGAACATACCATAACATGCGCCGAGTACTGCGGCATACTCCATTCGGGCATGGCGGGAAAGGTCATAGCCATGCCCGAGGCGGAGTTCGATGCCTGGCTTGGAGGCGAGATAGCTAAGAAAGGAGGTGCACAGTCATGAACGCTTCATCCGGCCTTGCCAAGACACTCAAGGAATGGATATTCACGATAGACCACAAGAGGGTTGGGATACTCTACCTCGTGGGCTCGCTGGCGGCCTTCGCCATAGCGGGTCTCATGGCGGTGTTGATAAGGATAGAGCTCTCCACGGTGGGCCCCACCATAACGAACCCCGGCACCTATAACGTATGGCTCTACTTCCACGGGGCCGCCATGATCCTCGGCTTCCAGATCCCGGCGCTTACCGGGTTTTTCGCCAACTACCTCATACCCCTTCAGATAGGGGCGAAGGACGTGGCCTTCCCGAGGCTGAACGCCCTGAGCCTGTGGCTCTTCTGGATGGGCATAATACTCGCCCTCCTTACCTTCGTCATACCCAACCCCCCGGACATCATGTGGACGGGCTACCCGCCCTACTCCATAAAGTCCCCGGGCAACACGGCCTTCTACACCTTTACCGTCCTCATAATGGGGTTCGCCTCCATAGCGGGCGGGGTTAACCTCATAACGACGATAGTCCACATGAGGGCCCCGGGCATGACGTGGGGGAAACTGAACATGTTCGTCTGGGCCACGATGTGCGCCTTCATACTCCAGCTCATCTTCGTGCCCATACTCGGCGCGGCCGTTACCATGGTATCCCTGGACAAGTACCTGGGCACGAGCTTCTTCTCTCCTGCCAACGGCGGAGACGTCCTTCTCTACCAGAACCTCTTCTGGTTCTACTCCCACCCGGCCGTCTACGTTATACTGCTGCCCGTCATGGGCATCATCTTCGACATAGTGGCCACCTTCGCGAGGAACAGGATATTCAACTACAAGATAGCCGTCTACGGCGGGTTAATAGGCATAGTGGCCATAAGCGGCGAGGTCTGGATCCACCACCTCTACGCCTCGGGTATGCCCGACTGGATAAGGATAGGGATGATGATTTCGACGCTCCTTATAAGCATCCCGGTGGGGCTCCTGATGATAAGCCTCCTGATGACCCTCTACAAGGGCGCCATAGAGTACAAGACCCCCATGCTCTACGCCGTTGGCTTCATCTTCCTCTTCCTCATAGGCGGGCTTACGGGGATACCCAACGCCATCCCGGCCCTCGACCTCCACATCCAGGACACGCACTTCGTGGTGGCCCACTTCCACTACGTCATGGCCGTGGCCGGGACCTTCGCCATCATAGGAGGGATCTACTATCTCTTCCCCAAGATGTTCGGCAAGATGTATAGCGAGACCCTCGGGAAACTCGGATTTATCATAACCTTCATAGGGGTGAACATAACCTTCTTCACCATGTTCATGGTCGGCCTCAACGGTATGCCGAGGAGGTATTTCGACTACTCCCATATGCCGGCGCTCGAGCACCTCCACAGGATCATCACCTACGGGGCCTTCATCCTCGGCCTCGGGGTGCTCATAACCTTCATAAGCTGGATACACGGGCTTATCGCTGGCAAAAAGGCGCCGGACAACCCCTGGGGCTCAAGGTCCCTTGAGTGGACTACCTCAACTCCTCCAGGGCCCGGGAACTGGCCCGAGGTCCCGGACTGCAGGGAATTCGACCCCTACGGTTATGGAGGTTAGGCCATGAAGTATCCGACGATGGGAGAAGACGCTATCAGGCCAGGGCTCGGCTATATGCTCGGCGCTACCGTGCTCTTTACGTACCTCCTGATGATTATGGGCACCTTCGTCACCTCAACGGGCTCGGGCCTCGCCTGCCCGGACTGGCCCCTTTGTTACGGCTCGGTAAAGCCACCCCTGGAGATGAGCATATGGTTCGAGTGGGGGCACAGGCTCTTAGGGGCCATAACGGGCACCCTTATAATGCTCTCCACCTTCTTCGTCTGGAGAAGGTACAGGGGGCTCCCCAGGGCCCTTACCTTCGCCGTGCTTACGCTCCTCGCCTTCGCGGTGGTCCTCGGAGGCATAACCGTCCTCCTCGAGGCCCCGCTCCTTGACGGCTTTACCCATGTCGCGGTAATATCTTCTCATCTCCTCATAGCGACCCTCGTGCTCATATGTCTCGTATTCACCCTGAGGTACGTCCTTAAGTCCAAAGCGGCGACACAGAAGGGCCACTATAAGCTCCTCTTCGGCGTGGTTTACATGCAGGTGGTCCTCGGCATACTCGTGAGGTACTCGGGCGCCACACTCGCATGCCCGGACTTCCCGCTATGTAACGGAGAGCTTATCCCGGCCCTTGCCGGCTATCCCGTGATGCTCCATTTCATCCACAGGGCCGGGGCGGCCATTGTCTTCTTGACCACAGCCGCCATGCTCATAAGGGCTCTTAGAGACGGGACGGGTATAGGGGGGTTTGCCGCGGCATTCGCCCTCGTTCTTTTCCAGGCCCTCTTCGGGGCCCTGATAGTGGTCTCCGGGATGTTCCTGCCCTTTATAATAATGCACGGGGCTACCGGCTTCATGCTCCTCGGCTATCTCGCATACCAGTCCATGCCGCACTTCTTCAAAGAGGCGTTGGAAGGGAGGGCCACATGAGATCATACGCTCTCGATAAGGCCGTAACGCAAAGGTCTCTTCTCGCCGACTACCTCGTCCTTGCCAAACCGGGGATCGTGGGCCTGGTGCTCGTCTCCACGCTCACGGGGATGTACCTGGGGGGGGCGGGCGGGGGCGCGGGCGGGGGCGGGGGCGCCGTCCTGGATATGTCCCTCCTGTTCTGGACCCTTGCCGGGGTGGGGCTCTCGACGGCAGGGGCCTGCGTGCTCAATAACTTCCTCGACCGCGACATAGACTCCCTCATGGAGAGGACCTCCCAGAGGGCGCTTCCGTCAGGCTCTATCCCACCGGCAAACGCACTCGTGGCAGGTACAGTGCTCCCCGCCCTCGGCCTCTCCATACTCGTTACGAGGGTAAACTTGGTTACGGCGGCCCTGACGTTCGCGGCTGTTATCACTTACGTCGTCCTTTACGGGATGTTCTTAAAGAGGACCACCCACCACGCGAACCAGGTGGGCGGCATTGCCGGGGCCCTGCCGCCCCTTATGGGTTACGCGGCGGTTACTGGAACGTTGACCGTCGAGGCCCTCGTCCTCTTCGCCATCGTTACGCTCTGGCAGCAGCCCCATGCCCTGAGCCTCGCCCTCAAGTACAGGGACCAGTACCGCGGGGCGGGTATCCCGGCCGTACCCGTTGTGAAAGGGGTCCACTCCACGAAGAAAAAGATACTCGCCTATACGGCGGCCCTGGTCCCTGCCTCGTTTCTACCCTGGGCGCTCGAGATGGCGGGGAGCCTGTACCTCGCCGCCGCACTCGCCTCGGGAGCCGTATATCTCGGCCTCGGGGTCAGGTTCTTGATCTCAAGGCGCGACCACAGCATGTTCCTCTTCTTCTACTCCGTTATCTACCTGACGGTTCTCTTTACGGCCTTGGTCGTTGATATGAGGGTTTGAGAAATAGTGGAATAATGTTTTCGGGAGGGGAGAAGATGTCGGATTACGCAGTTGACATGAAGAGAAAAAAGCTCAAGAGCACCCTCGTGCTCGGCTCTTTCGTGGTAATAAACATCATGGTGGTGATGGTGGTGCTCGCCTGGAGACTCTGATGGACGCCGAGTGGCTCCTACGTTCCGCTTCAGGAGCCGTCATCGCCCTCAGCGGCATCTTCGTCATTACGGGTGTAGTCCTCATAAGGCTCGGCATGAGGGACCACCACAGGCTTGCCATGCTCACCGCCTGCGCCCTTGCCGCCGTCTTCGTAGTCCTCTACGCGATAACCTCGACCCTCTACCCCCAAAGGACCTATGCCGGCGGCTTCAGGTCCCTTTACCTCTCTGTCCTCTGGTCCCACACCGTCCTTTCCGTCGTTAACCTGCCGCTCGCCGTAGTTACCGTATACCTCGCCCTTAAAAAGAGGTTCGAAAGGCACAGGAAGGTCGCTCCCTTTACGGCGGCTCTCTGGGTATACGTGGCGGCCTCGGGCTGGCTCGTATTCCTGTTTAACGGATAGGAAGGGGGAGGGGGGGAGAGGGGAGAGGGGAGGGGGTCAAGAAACCCGCTGAGCGGCCGGGCAAGACTCCCGGGGATCGAGCCGGGTCTACTGATTTTTTTCAGACCACCTCGAGAGCATCCCTTCGACCTCCTTTACAAGTTCGTGGGTCTTGAAAGGCTTCAAGAGGTATTTTCTCTTGAGCCTGCCGAGCATCATCTCGGTGGCCCCGGAGACGCGTCCCGTAATGAAGAGGAACCTTTCCTTGAGACGGGGGTAGTCGCCCGCCGCTATGAGATAGAGGCCTATCCCGTCGAGCCCCGGCATCTCTATGTCGGATATTATGAGGTCGAATTCCGTCGCCCTCAGGATATCGAGGGCCTCGAGCCCGTTGCTGGCGCTCTCCACCTCATAGCCCTTCGGCAAGAGCACGTTCGAACACAGCGCCCTCATCTGTCTGTTGTCGTCAACGACGAGTATCCTTTTGCACTCTCCTCTGTCCAAGCCCTTGCCCCCTGGTGTCTATCTAAGGCCCTTGGATGGTCCACTTTAAAGCCAGACAGGATATTGATGCAATATTTGTTTAATAACATGCCGGATATTACAGATAAATGACATATTGGTATTTTCCGGTTAATAACAGTAAAATAATTGAAAAAGGCTTGCCCTGTGGCGAGGCCTCAGAGGTTTTTAAATATCTCCGAGCTCCTGGGGGAAGGTTCCACATCGAGGGTCTCGGAAAGGGTCTTTTTAAGCCTCTTGTAGACGTCCAACGCCTCGGCCCTGCGCCCCAGTTTTTTATAGCATAACATCATGCACTGGTAGAAGTCCTCGGCGAGGTTGTTGGTCTCAATCCCCTTCTTGTAATGTTCGAGCGCTTTTCCAAGGTCCCCGCACTCCTCGCAGTAACTGCCCAGCCAGCCGAGATAGCGTATGAACTTGCTCCTCAGCCTTTCACGGGCGGAAATGCTCCATGGCCTGTCGGTCTCGCCGGCGAGGAACGGGCCCTTATAGAGGCTTACGGCCTCTTCTATCAAACCCAGTGCCATTTCGTAGTCCCCCTCCTTCAACGCCCCATCAGCCTCTGAAAAGCCCCGCTCGAACTCACAGATGTCCACCCAGCAGCTCTTAGGGTCGAGGGTAAGGCGGCCCTCGCGGAGGGCGAGGGCCTTTTTTGAGCCGAGGATTTTTCTCAACCTGTAGAGCGTGGTATTAAAGGCCCAGCTCGCGTGATCGCCATCGGAGTCGGGCCAGAGGATATCCGTGAGGACCTCCTTCTTCACCTCCAGGCCTCCAAGGGCGACCAAGACCTTTAGCATCTCCAACGGCTTTTTCTGGGCCTTGCCGTTAAAGCGCACTGGGCCTCCAGCCCTTACAATGGAAAAGCGCCCGAGGGTGAATATCTTGACCTGTTGCGGTTTCAT
>DATEAM010000225.1:0-12256 GCA_035288385.1 Thermodesulfobacteriota bacterium | reverse complement strand
GTTCCCCTCAGACTCCCCTCAAAAACTTTTAGCAATCTTCCTGAGGGGGACCCCCCGGAAGATGAAATTCGCGCAAGAGGGGGTCTCCCTCAGGAAGATAAATAGTCAAAAGTCTTTGGAAGGGGGTCTGGGGGAAACCTTTCTTCAGAAAGGTTTCCCCCGGTAAGAATATGAAACCGATCGTAGCCATAGTGGGGCGTCCGAACGTGGGCAAGTCCACGCTCTTCAACCGTCTCCTCGGAAAACGCAAGGCCATAGTCCTGGAGGAACCGGGGGTAACCAGGGACTTGAACTACGCGGACGTAGAGGAGCTCGGACGCTCCTTCACCATAGTCGACACGGGCGGGATAGAGCCCGGAGACAGGGATTCAATCCAGGAGCAGATAAGGACTCAGGCGAACCTCGCCATAGAGGACGCCGACATTATCGTCTTCGTCATGGACGGCCGAGACGGGCTCACCCCACAGGACACGGAGCTCGCCGGGATGCTCCGGAGGGTCTCCAAGCCCGTCCTCTACGTCGTAAACAAGGTTGACTCCTCGAGGCAGGAGCCAGGGCTTGCCGACTTCTACTCCCTCGGCGCAGTAGTTCTCTTGCCCGTAAGCGCTGAGCACGGCAGGGGCGTAAACGAGCTCGTGGACGCAATAGTCGAGAGGCTCGCGCCCGAAGAGGCCGAGGAGGCCGAGGAGGAGAGGATAAGGGTGGCTATCGTCGGCAGACCCAACGTTGGCAAGTCCTCCATCCTGAACAGGATCATCGGCAGGAAGAGGGCCCTGGTAAGCGAGGTGGCCGGAACCACCAGAGACGCCGTGGACACGCCCTTTACTCTCGACGGGAGGAAGTACACCTTCATAGACACCGCCGGGATAAGGAGGAAGAGCAAGGTGAGCCTCAAGGTGGAGTCCTACTGCGTAATGGAGGCGATAAAGACCATAGACAGGTGCGACGTGGCCATCCTCGTGGTGGACGGCACTGCGGGGCTTAAGACCCAGGACGAAAAGATAGCCTCTCTCATAGAGGAGAGGAAGAAGTGCTGCATAATCGCCGTGAACAAGTGGGACATTGTTGAAAAGGAGACCCGTACATTGGGCCTTATAGAAGAGGCCGTAAGAGAGAGGATGCCCTTCATATCCTTCGCTCCGGTAGTATTCGTCTCGGCCCTTACGGGCCAGAGGATACGGCGGATACTCGACTCGGTAGACGAGGTAGTCGCCAGGAGCAGGACGAAGATACCCACGGCGAAACTGAACAAGGCCCTCCAGGACGCCGTCCTTTCCTACAAACCCCCCATGTACAGGGGCAAAGAGATCAAGTTCTACTACATCACCCAGATGGGGGTCTCCCCTCCAGCCTTCGTCGTCTTTACCAACTTTACCGAGGGGATAAAAGACTCCTACAGGCGTTATCTCGCGGGAAGGTTGAGAGAGGGCATCGGGCTCGAAAACGTTCCGGTGAAGATATTGTTCAGGAGTAGGCGGTAGAAGGGGCCGAAAGAGCCGATGATAAGGACCATAAGGGTGTTCAGCGACAGCTTAAAGATTTTTTTCGGGAACCACTGCCTCGACAGGGCGGCGGCCATCTCCTACTATGCCTTTCTCTCGCTCCTGCCCATAATGCTCCTCTTGACGGCCGCCCTCGGTTTCGTATTCAAGACAAGAACGGACATCCTCGAAAATGTGATAGAATTCACAAGGATAAGCGTACCCTACCTGAGCGACAGGATAGTCAAGGACCTTGAGGGGCTCGTGGCCGCTTCCGTGGCCTTCGGGTGGCTCAGCCTGGTCATACTCCTCTTTTCCGCAGAGTTCGTCCTTAACGCCCTGTCCGAGGCGCTCCTCCACATATTCGACGTGCGCGAGAGTTTCGGTTTCTTCAGGCGCAGGGTATTAAACGTCCTCGTGGCCCTCATGGCCGTGCTGGCGGCCCTCTTTTCAGTCCTCATAACGGCCGCCGTCGGGATAATCCGGAGGGTCGACATAAGTCTCTACGGCATAGACCTGACTTACTGGCTCCTGGAGAGCCTTACGCTCAAGTACATAGTCCCTTTTCTCATAATCGTCTTCACCGTTACCGTGGTCTTTCAGATATTCTCCGGGCCCAACCTCAGGATAAGGTACGCCTTTTACGGGAGCCTCATCTTCGCGGTCCTCTGGGAGGCGGCCAAGCAGGGCTTTACCTTCTACATCTACAACTTCCCCGCCTATAACAGGTTTTACGGCTCGCTGGGCACCGTTATGGTGCTCCTGGTATGGGTGTATTTCTCCGCCATGATCTTCCTTTTCAGCGCCTCGGTGGCGAGGGCCGCCTTCATTGACAGGAACCTTTAGCAAAAGGGGAAAGTCATGGCTTGCCATTCCAGTCGAGGGCGCAGAGGGCCATGTTGCGCCTTAAGTTGCGCCTTAAGTAGAAGATTCTTATTGTAAAATCGGCTGACATATGACAGAATGTCATATGTCAGAATGTCATAATTAGGTGAACAAAGGCCATTGATGTAAAAAGAGAGGAAAAGTCAGATGAATCAGTTATATAAGAATATCGCCCTGTGGCTCATAATCATAGCCACGGTCGTCCTCATGTTCAACCTTATAAGCTACAAGGAGCCTTCGGCCGAGAAGGTGAGTTTCAGCGAGTTTATCGAGAAGGTCGAGGCCGGGGGCGTTTCCGAGGTCACCATCCAGGGCAGCGACATAGAGGGCAGGTTCCAGGACGGCAAGGAGTTTGCCACCTACTCCCCCCAGTACCCGGAACTCGTTGAGAAATTAAGGGAAAACAAGGTCAAGATATTAGTCGAACCCATTGCCGATTCCCCGTCGTGGGGCACCATATTCGTATCCTGGTTCCCCATGATACTTCTCATCGGGGTCTGGATATTCTTCATGCGCCAGATGCAAAGCGGCGGCGGCAAGGCGATGAGCTTCGGCAAGTCCAAGGCCAAGCTCCTGACGGAAGACCAGCACAGGGTGACCTTCAAGGACGTGGCCGGCGTAGATGAGGCCAAGCAGGAGGTCGAGGAGATAATAGAGTTTTTAAGGGACCCGAGGAAGTTTACCAAGCTCGGGGGGCGCATACCCAAGGGAGTTCTCCTCGTGGGCTCTCCAGGCACCGGTAAGACGCTCCTTGCCAAGGCGATAGCAGGTGAAGCCGGGGTGCCCTTTTTCTCCATCTCCGGAAGCGACTTCGTCGAGATGTTCGTGGGCGTGGGCGCCTCTCGCGTAAGGGACCTCTTCGTGCAGGGCAAGAAGAACGCCCCTTGCATTGTATTCATAGACGAGATAGACGCCGTGGGCAGGCACCGCGGAGCCGGGCTCGGGGGCGGACACGACGAGAGGGAGCAGACGTTGAACCAGCTCCTCGTGGAGATGGACGGTTTCGAGAGCAACGATGGTGTTATAATCATCGCCGCCACTAACCGCCCCGACGTGCTCGACCCGGCGCTCTTGAGGCCGGGCAGGTTCGACCGCAACGTAGTAGTGCCCAAGCCCGACGTCAAGGGCAGGGAAGAGATCCTCAAGGTGCATACCGCACGGACCCCGCTCGCCGAAGACGTCAACATGGGGGTCATAGCCAGGGGCACCCCGGGCTTTTCAGGGGCCGACCTTTCGAACCTCGTAAACGAGGCGGCGCTGCTTGCCGCGCGAAGGGGCAAGGAAAGGGTGGACATGGTCGAGTTCGACGAAGCGAAGGACAAGCTCCTCATGGGCAGTGAGCGCAGGAGCATGATAATAAGCGAGGCCGAGAAGCGAAATACCGCCTACCACGAGGCCGGGCACACCCTCGTAGCCAAGCTCATCCCTGGGACCGACCCCATACACAAGGTCTCCATCATCCCCAGGGGGATGGCCCTCGGCCTCACACAGCAGCTTCCCATAGACGAGAGGCACACTTACAGCAAGGAGTACCTCTTGAACAACATAGCCGTGCTCATGGGCGGCAGGGCCGCCGAGGAGCTGGTCTTGAAGCACAAGACCACGGGGGCCGGCAACGACATCGAGAGGGCCACCGCGATAGCGCGCAAGATGGTATGCGAATGGGGGATGAGCGAAAAGCTCGGGCCCCTTAGCTTCGGCAAGCAGGAGGAGCACATATTCCTCGGCAAGGAGATAACGCAGAGCAGGGACTTCAGCGAGGGAACGGCAGAGGCGATAGACGACGAGGTCAAGAAGATAGTAACGGAGAACTACTACAGGGCGAAAAACCTCCTCGAGGAGCGCATGGACGTGCTCCATACCCTCGCGGGAGAGCTCCTTGAAAAAGAGACCCTCGACGGCGTCGAGATAGAGAGGATCGTTTTCGGTAAGGAGCCGGAACCGGCACCCGCACTTGGGGGCAAGGACGAGGAGCCCAGGGCCGGCAATGCAAGGCCCGAGGCCGCGAAGCCGGCGGCCGAAAAAGAACCAAAACCCCGGAAGGGAAGGCTCGGTTTCGCCGTTGAATAGACCAGGACCCCTTTAATCGCAAATCAGGAAAAGACTGCCGTCGAGACAGCTGAGGAACATGCCGTTTTTTAAAAAAAACAGGAAAGACTCCGCCTCAAATACCACGGGGTCGCCCCCACTACAAGAGCTCCAGGGCATTCTGCAGGCGGGTTTTTTTTAATTCTTAATCTGCCGCATCATAAATCAACTCCGGGCGGAGGCCCTTGTTGCCTGTCAGATTCATTGAGATAAAATCCGAAAAGAGAGCGCGTCATGAGATGGAGCGTATAGGGGTCTCCCCAGGGGGGATCCCCATCATGGTACCCAAGCAGCTCCATGTCAGCCTCAAGGTGGAAGGGCTTGCCCCGGGACGGGCGAACGTCATGAAACAGGAGATGCTTTCGGCCGGGGGAGAGGTGGCCGTGAGCAAGGGTACGGCCTCCTGCAGCGTCGAGACGACGGACGCCATAATCTCCGGCACCCTCAGCCAGTTCAGGATTCTTACAGACAAGCTCCGGATACAGTCCTTCGGCCTTAAAGAGGTGGCCGCAGCCCTCGAAGACGCCCTCGCCAAGCTCGGCAGAAGGGAGTTTGTCATAGAGGGCAGGTCCAGAAGCTGGACCCTCGGGGCGAGGACGCTCGTAATGGGCATCCTTAACATAACACCGGATTCCTTCTACGACGGCGGCAGGTTTTTTGACGCCGGGGCGGCCGTAGAGCGCGCCCTCGAGATGAGGGAGCTCGGCGCCGAATGGATAGACGTGGGCGGGGAGTCCACAAGGCCGGGGGCCGAGCCCGTAGCCGCCGCAGAGGAAATAAGGAGAGTCGTGCCCGTTATCGAGGCCGTCTCCTCCAGGGGGGTTACGGTATCTATAGACACCACCAAGGCACGCGTGGCAAGAGAGGCCCTCGATGCGGGAGCCGAGATAGTTAACGACGTAAGCGCCTTTTCAGACCCCGAGATGGCCGGGGTCTGCGCCGAGCATAAATGTCCGTGCATACTCATGCACAGAAGGGGTACCCCGGGGACCATGCAGAAGGAGACCAGGTACGCCGACCTCGTCTCCGAGGTCTATAACTACCTTCACTCGAGGCTCGAATACGCCGGGGCCTCTGGAGTCGATATGGAAAAGACGATAGTGGACCCGGGCATAGGTTTCGGCAAGTCCCTCGACGGGAACATCGAGCTCGTAGGAAGGCTCAATGAGTTCAGGACTCTCGGCAGACCCATACTCATAGGCCCTTCGAGAAAGTCCTTCATAGGGGCCACGCTCGGAGGCATAGGGGTGGAGGAGAGGCTTGCCGGAACGGTGGCCGTATCCACGGCGGCCATAATGAACGGCGCGAACATCCTGAGGGTCCATGACGTAAAGGAGTCCAGGGAGGCCGCCGACATGGCGGATGCGATAAGGGGGGAGATATTTTCCGAAAAAACGGGGCACGGCGACAGCGCGGCTTTTTGAGACGGTTCGGGGCAGAGCATGATAGAGGCGATATTCAGTCTTAATACCCTTGTGGCGGCCGTTGACATCATGATCGTGGCCTTCGCCATCTACTGGCTCATGCTCATGGTCAGGGGCACGAGGGCCGAGAGGATGCTCTGGGGGTTAGGGGTGGTGGTCATAGCTTATTTCGTGTCGTTACGAGCTGAGCTCGTAACGTTCCACTGGATACTCAGTAATTTCCTCAGCTCCATCATCATATTCATAATAGTCGTCTTCCAGCAGGACATAAGGAGGGCCCTGGTGCACATGGGCCAGCCCTTCATTCAGCGCGAGACCTTCAAGTCGAGGGAGGTGGTTGAGGAGATATCGAGGGCCGTCATCCGCATGTCGAGGGCGAGGACCGGCGGGATCATAGTCGTAGAGAGGTCAGTCGACCTCGGAGACCTTCTCGACACGGGCATCGAGACAGACGCACGGGTCTCGGGCGAGATCATCCGCGCCATATTCGACCAGGGCTCGCCCATGCACGACGGCGCCGTAATAATAAAGGGTGCGAGGATATACAAGGCGGGCTGCATACTGCCGTTAAGCGGCAGCGAGCTCGCTGAATCGGTGGGCACGCGCCACAGGGCCGCCCTCGGGATAGCCGAGGAGACCGACGCCGTCTCCATAGTCGTCTCCGAGCGCACGGGCGAGATAGCCCTTGCAGTGGACTACGAGCTCCATGTGGGAATAAAGCCGGAGGACCTCCTCGGTCGCCTGCGCAACCTGCTCCCCGGAGAAGGGACCTCTAAAAAATCGCTCAGGACGATACTGCCCTGGAAGGTCGGGGTATGAAGGGGTTGTTCACCAACAACCTGAGGTTCAAGCTCCTCGCCGTGGTCTTCAGTTCGGCCCTCTGGTTTTTCGTCGCCGGGCAGAGTTCCACGGAGGTGGGCATGCTCGTGCCTCTCGAGTTCCGAGGAATTCCCGCCGACATGGCCATGACGAGCGCGCCCCCCGGCGAGATAGAGGTGAGGGTGCGGGGCTCCAAGCTCGTTATCAACAATTTCTCCTTCGGGCAGGTCTCCGCCGTCCTGGACTTAAGCAGCGCCAAGGAGGGGCTCAATACATACAACATACTGCCCGGGGACATCGTCACGCCCACGGGTGTGAGGGTTACGAGGATAAGGCCCGGCTCCGTTGACATCAGGATGGAGGGTACGGCGAAGGCGGAGCTGCCGGTAAAGGTAAGGTTGACCGGCAGACCCGCAAAGGGTTATAAGGTTGCAGGGCTCAAGGTTGACCCCGAAAGGGTGGAAGTCGTGGGGGCTAAAATGAAGCTTAAATCACTCAAGGGCATATATACAGAGCCGGTGAGCGTGAGCGGGCTCGCCGGCTCGAATACCTTTTACGCGCGCCTTGACCCGGGTGATAACGATTTCAACTCCATAAGCGCCGACAGGGTCAACGTCCGCGTATTCATAGAGAAGGAGCGCTAAAGTCCATGGCGCGTAAAAAAAACGACAGTGAGGCAGGGGTCTTGAAAATGGAGAAGAGACTTTTCGGCACCGACGGCGTGAGGGGCATCGCGAACATGGAGCCCATGAGCGCCGAGACGGCGCTTCAGCTCGGCCAGGCCATAGCCTACGTCTTTAAAAGAGAGCCGAGGCGCCACCAGATAGTCATAGGAAAGGACACGAGGCTCTCGGGGTACATGCTCGAGAGCGCCATAATGGCGGGGATATGCTCCATGGGGGTGGACGTGCTCCTCGTCGGGCCTCTGCCGACCCCGGGGATAGCCTTCATCACGTCGAGCATGCGCGCCGACGCCGGGGTCGTTATATCCGCCTCGCACAACCCCTATCAGGACAACGGCATAAAGTTCTTCTCCCGAGACGGGTTCAAGCTCCCCGACGAGCTCGAGTTCGAGATAGAGGAGTTTATATTCGAGGACAGGGACCCTGCTCACAGGCCCACGGCGAGCGAGGTGGGAAAGGCCTACAGGGTCGACGACGCCATCGGAAGGTACGTGGTCTTCGCCAAGAGCACCTTTCCCAAGGATCTCACCCTCGAGGGCATCAAGGTGGCCGTGGACTGCGCCAACGGCGCCACCTACAAGGTCGCCCCGGCCGTGTTTCATGAGCTCGGCGCCCAGGTCATACCCGTGGCCGTCAAGCCCGACGGAGAGAACATAAACCTCGATTCCGGGGCCATGCACCCCGAGAACGTGAGCACCGTGGTGAGGGAAACAGGGGCCCACGTCGGCTTCGCCTTCGACGGCGACGGAGACAGGTGCATAATGGTCGACGAGAAGGGCGACATAGTCGACGGCGACCACATTATGGCCCTCGTGGCCGCCAGGATGCTCGAGGAGGGCACCCTCGCCAAAAAGACCCTCGTGGCCACGATAATGAGCAACTCCGGGCTCGACGAGGCCATCACCGGGTTCGGAGGCAGGGTGGTAAGGACCGCGGTGGGCGACAGATACGTCGTCGAGGAGATGCTCAAGAACGGCTACAACCTCGGAGGAGAGCAGTCGGGCCACATAGTCTTCCTCGACCACACCACGACCGGGGACGGAGTCATCACGGCCCTCCAGGTTTTGAAGAGGATGGTGAAGGAGGGTAAAACACTATCCGAGCTCTCAAAGGTGATGAAGAGCTACCCGCAGGTCCTCGTAAACGTAAAGGTGAGGGAGAAAAAGGCTCTCGACGGACTGCCGAGCGTTAGAGCCGCCCTCGGATCCGTCGAAAAGAGACTAAAGGGCCGCGGCAGGGTCTTCATAAGATACTCGGGCACCGAGCCCCTTGCGAGGATAACCATAGAGGGCGAGGAAAAGAAAGTGATCCAGGACATGGCCGAGGAGCTCGCCGAGATCCTTAGAAGGGAAGTGGGGTAGCCCCTTGGGGGGAAACCTTTCTGGAGAAAGGTTTCCCCCCAAGCCCCCTTTCCAAAGACTTTTAGCTCTTTATCCCTGGGAGGGAGACCCCCTCTTCAGAGTTATTCTTCCACGGGGTCTCCTTCCCAGGGATAGCCAAAAGTTTTTGAAGGGAGTTTGAGGGAAACTTTTTTCAGAAAGTTTCCCTCAACATGATAATGGCAAGGCTTTCGGTAAACGTAGACCATGTGGCAACGGTAAGGCAGGCTCGTCTCGCAGTTGAGCCTGATCCCGTTACGGCGGCCCTGAAGGCGGAGCTCTCGGGGGCCGACGGGATTACCGTCCACCTGCGGGAGGACAGGCGTCATGTCCAGGACAGGGACCTCTTTGTCCTCAAGAAGGTTGTAAAGACCTCTCTCAACCTCGAGATGGCGGCTACCCGGGAGATGCTCTCCATCGCCCTCGAGGTTAAACCTGACATGGTCACTCTCGTACCCGAGAAGCGCCAGGAGCTTACCACCGAGGGCGGGCTCGACGTGGAGGGCAACTTCGAGGACCTGAAGAATTTCGTCGCGGACCTGAAGGGCGGCGGCATACCGGCAAACCTCTTTATAGACCCAACGCCAGAGGCGGTGAAGAACTCGCACAGGATAGGCTCAAGGGGGGTGGAGATTCACACCGGGCGTTACGCCGACTCTACGAGCGACTCCGAGAGGGCCGGGGAATTGAAGAGGATCCATGACGCCGTGATGCTCTCGACGAGGCTCGGGCTGAAGACCCACGCAGGCCACGGGCTCGACTACCACAACGTAACAGAGGTGGCGAAGATAAGGGAGATAGAGGAGTTCGCCATCGGCTTCAGCATCATAGCCAGGAGCCTCTACGTGGGCATCGAGAGGGCCGTAAGGGAGATGAAGGAGCTTGTTAAATAACCGGGGGAACCTTTCTGAAGAAAGGTTCCCCCGGCCCCCCTCCAAAGACTTTTGGCTATTTCCCTGCAGGTGGCTTCATAGGTGGGAATGGCTAAAAGTTTTTGGAAGAGGTCTGGAGAAACCTTTTTTCAAAAAGGTTTCTCCAGAAAAGGAGTTTGAGGAAAATTTTTTTCAATTTTCAAAAAGTTTTCCTCAAGAGAAGATGATTTACGGCATAGGCATCGACATAGTCGACGTAGACAGGTTCAAGGGCGTCATCGAGCGCCGGGGGGAGAGGTTCCTTAAGAGGGTCTTTACCGAAGGCGAGCTCGACTACTGCCTTGCTCATAGGTTCCCCGAGCGCCACCTCGCCGCGCGTTTCGCCGGGAAGGCGAGTGTATTGAAGGCCCTCGGCAGGAGATTCGGCTTTAAGGACGTGGAGGTCCTTAGGGACGGGGCAGGGAGGCCATTTCTCAACATAAGCGGTGCGGTGCACTCGGGTGATGGCTTGAGGTACAGCATCTCGCTTTCACATAACGAGCGGTTCGGCATGGCCGAGACCGTCGTGGAGAGGGTACGATGAAGGCCGTTGACGCCAGGACCATGCAGGGGATAGACGCCTCGGCGGTGAAGGACTTCGGCGTAAAGGGGCTCCAGCTCATGGAGAACGCCGGCAGGGCCGTCTCCGAGGCCGTAAAAAGAGAGCTCTCCGCGTGCTGCTCCGGGGCCGGAAGGGTCGCCGTGATAACAGGCAGGGGGAAGAACGGCGGAGACGGTTTTGTCTGCGCCAGACACCTCAAAAACTCGGGGATAGACGTATTGGTCTTTTCCCTTGCCAGGGTCGGTTCTTTAAAGGGCGACACCTCGGTGAACGCAAGGGCATGGCAGAAGATGGGCGGCGAGGTCTCGTATATTTTGACGAAGAGGGACCTTGACAAGCACGCATCGGCCCTCAGGCACTCTTCGGTGATAGTGGACGCAATCTTCGGCACGGGGCTCTCTCAAACCGTGGAGGGCGTTAACGCCGAGCTTATAGGTCTTATAAACGGCCTCGGTAAAAAGGTGATAGCCGTGGACATGCCCTCGGGCATAGACGCGACTTCCGGCCATGTCCTCGGCACCGCTATAAGGGCGGATGTAACGATAACCATGGCGCTTCCCAAGCTCGGGCTCCTCCTCCATCCCGGAAGGGCGCACGCAGGAAGGGTGGAGGTCGCTGACATAGGCGCCCCGGGGGTTCTCCTTGACGACGAAAAGATACGCTGGAACGTTACCTGTCCTCGTCTCGTAAGGGGGCTATTGAGGCCGAGAGAGGCCGACACCCACAAGGGCACCTACGGGCACGTCGTCGTCCTTTCAGGCTCCCCCGGAAAGACGGGGGCCGTCTACATGGCGGCCATGGGGGCCATGAGGGCCGGGGCCGGACTTGTTACGATAGGGCTTCCCGAGAGCCTCAGTGCTGTTATGGAGACGAAGACCACGGAAGTGATGACCATGGCGCTCCCGGAGACCGTGGAAAAGACCCTCGGAGTGGGGTCCTACGAGACGATAAAGGCGCTCCTCGAGGGTAAATCCGCCGTGGTAATCGGGCCCGGACTCGGGGTGTCCACCGAGGTCTCGAGGCTCATGGAAAAGGTCATACGGGACTCCACCGTCCCCCTTGTAATAGACGCCGACGCCCTTAACTCCCTTGCGGGACACCTGGCAATATTAAAGGAATCTCGCTCCGTGGCCGTCTTGACGCCCCATCCCGGAGAGGCTGCTCGGCTGCTCGGCGTAACTACAGAAGAGGTGAGTGCCGACAGGGTCGGCATGGCCGAGAAATTATCCGCCGAGACGGGCAAGACCGTGGTTCTGAAGGGCGCATCCACGGTCATAGCCGAACCCGGAGGAGGGGTTTACATAAACCCCACGGGAAATGCCGGGCTCTCCTCGGCGGGCACGGGCGACGTCCTCTCGGGGATGATAGGAGGGCTCCTTGCGCAGGGCTACTGTGCGGTGGACTCGGCGGTGGTCGCCGCGTACGTCCACGGCCTCACAGCCGACGAGCTGAAGAAAAGGACGGGTGAGGCGGGCATGGTGGCTACGGACCTCCTGCCCCTCATACCGCAGGCCCTCAATTCCCTCATGCGCCCCTGCGCAGATGATGACCACCGGTAGTTTTGAGACGAAGAGCCCCGAAGAGACCGAGGCCCTCGGCAAAAGGGTCGCCGGGGAACTGGTAGCGGGAGACGTAGTGGGGCTCATAGGAGAGCTCGGGAGCGGCAAGACCTGTTTTGTGCGCGGCGTCGCCGGGGGGCTCGGTTCAGAGGGCCTTATAAAGAGCCCCTCCTTTACGATAATAAACATATACGAGGGGGGGAGGCTGCCCCTCCACCATATAGACCTTTACAGGATCGCGAGGACCGGGGAGTTTTTCGATACCGGGGTCGAGGAATATATTTACGGAGAGGGCGTCTCTGTAATAGAATGGGCGGACAACGTCCCGGGCCTGCTCGAAAGATGCGACCTGGTGATAAGGTTTTCCCACAGGGGCGACGACCTGAGGGAGATAGAGATAAAGAGGAGAGGGGCCGGAGAGGGTTGAGAAGACATCACGGACCGGAGATGACGGAGATTTAAGGA
>DATEAM010000224.1:0-4653 GCA_035288385.1 Thermodesulfobacteriota bacterium | reverse complement strand
CCCGCCGTAGTAGCGTTTTCCCGGGTATCCCTCGGCGTACTTGTTCGTAAGCACGCTCCCGATGGCCTCCAATACGCGCAGGCTTACGAGGTTCTCGCTCGCTATGAGCTCGAGCTTGTGCTCCTGCCTTTCCGTCTCGAGCCTTATCGCCTCGTAGACCTCGGGGTCGAATTTCTTAAGGTCTGATATCTTCAAGGGACCACTCCTTAGGATTGAAATAACATGCCCGCCGCAAGGGCCTCTTTGGGCCCCGGTCTTATTTCTACTTCATAACCTTCTTTTCGATCTCCCTTATCTTGTCGAGCCTCCTCTGGTGGCGCCCGCCCTGGAAGCGGGTCTCGAGCCAGGTCTTTATTATCTCGCGCGCCAATCCCTTGCCAACGACCCTGCCGCCTATGACGACGATGTTGGCGTCGTTGTGCTCCTTGGCCATCCGGGAGGAGTATACGTCGTTAACGAGGGCCGCGCGCACTCCCGAGAACTTGTTTGCGATTATGCTCATCCCTATGCCCGTGCCGCAGAGCAGAATCCCCTTGGGGACCTCGCCCCTGGAGACCTTCTCGGCCACGGGTATCCCGTAGTCGGGGTAGTCCACGGAGTCGTTGTTCTTAACACCCATGTCCATCACGTCCACCTCGAGCTCCCTCAAGTACTCTATCAGGTCCTCCTTGAGCTCCTTTCCGGCGTGGTCGCTCGCTATTGCTATCTTTTCCATGAAAAATTCCTGTCCTTTGAAAAAGTGCTTTAAAAGGCTACCCCTCGAAGCGAGTGAAGGCGAGCACGGCGTTCGTGCCCCCGAAGCCGAAGGAGTTGCTCATGGCGGCCTTTACCACGGCCTCGCGCGCCGTGTTTGGCACGTAGTCGAGGTCGCACTCCGGGTCGGGCGTTTCGTAGTTGATGGTGGGGGGAAGGACCCCTCTGGAGAGGGCGAGGGCGGTAAAGACCGCCTCTATTCCCCCGGCCGCGCCGAGGAGGTGTCCGGTCATGGACTTGGTGGAGCTTACGGCGAGCTTTCTGGCGTGTTCGCCGAAGACGGTCTTTATCGCCTGGGTCTCGTAGAGGTCGTTATAGTAGGTTGACGTGCCGTGGGCGTTTATGTAGGCCACCTCATCGGGGTTCAGTCCGGCGTCTTTGAGGGCGAGCCTCATGCACCTGGCGGCCCCCTCTCCGTCGGGAGCGGGGGTGGTCATGTGGTAGGCGTCGGAGTTGAGCCCGTAGCCAGAGACCTCGCAGTATATCTCGGCCCCCCTCTTCTTCGCGCCCTCGAGCTCCTCGAGGACGACTATGCCGGAGCCCTCCCCCACTACGAAACCGTCCCTGTCCCTGTCAAAGGGGCGGCTCGCCCTCTCCGGGGCGTCGTTACGCTGGCTGAGGGCCTTCATGGCGTTGAACCCGCCTATGCACAGGGGCGTTATCGTAGACTCGGTCCCTCCGGCTATCATGCAGTCGGCCTGGTTGTTCTGGATGAGCTTGAAGGCGTCGCCTATGGAGTGGGTCCCCGTGGCGCAGGCCGTAACGGCGCAGGAGTTGGGACCCTTGGCGCCGAGCTTTATCGACACCTGACCGGAGGCGAGGTTTATGATGACCATGGGTATGAAGAAGGGGGTAATCCTCTCGGGGCCCTTTTCCTTCAAGACGTCGTACCAGTGTTCGATGGCCGGAAGGCCTCCGATGCCGGCGCCTATGTACACGCCGACCCTCTCGGCGTTCTCCCCGGTTATCTCGAAGCCGGAGTCCCGGAAGGCCTCGAGGCCCGCCGCCATGGCGTACTGGATGAAGAGGTCCATCTTCTTTATCTCTTTTTTGTCTATGGACTCCTTGGGGTCGAAGCCCGGGACCTCTCCGGCGATCTGGACGGGGAAACCCTCGGGGTCGAACCTTGTAATGCGCCTTATGCCGGACTTACCGGCCACTGCTCCCGCCCAGCACTCCTCGACGCCCTTGCCGAGGGGGCTCACGATGCCCAACCCTGTCACTACCACTCTTCTCATATCTTCAAATATAAAAACCGACCCTTTTAAAGAGGTCGGGTCTTTTTTCAATGTAAGGAATCCGGTCCGCGCGGCTCCTGGCCTGTATGCATTCGCGGGGGTTAAAAGAAAGAGTCATCGCAGCTTAAGTTACTGGTGTCCTGGGTGTGTGTGGATGTGCTTTGCGACAGCATTAAAAAGACGGGGTAAAAATCCCGGGAGAAGTATTTCAACTCAGTTGCGGCGGTCTTGCGTTCACTGCCCCCCGGGCCCTCTGCCCACTTCCCCCCGTTCCCCCATTCCCCCGGCCCCCCCGGCCCCCCCGGCCCTCCTGCCCCCTGCCTCCCCGGCCCACCGACCCACCGGCCCACCGGCCCAGGGGCCACGGAGGTCTAACCCTTCCCGGCCTTCTTCTCTATGTAATCTATGGAGTCCTGCACCGTCCTTATCTTCTCGGCGTCCTCGTCGGGTATCTCTATGGAGAACTCCTCCTCAAAGGCCATGACCATCTCGACGGTATCGAGGGAGTCCGCTCCAAGGTCGTCAACGAAGGAGGCCTTAGGGGTGACCTCGTCCTCGCTCACGTCGAGCTGCTCCATTATTATCTTCCTGACCTTGTTCTCTATCGACATCTGGATACCTCCTGCTTGATGGGATATTTAATTTGAAAAAGCATGAAAATGTATAACACCTATCCCGCGCATTGTCAATTTTTAAAATTTATCGCCCCGCACCTCTTGCAGCTTCCCTGTCAGCGCCGTCTCAGTGACGCCAGGAACCCCCTGTGCCCTCCTACATGTACATGCCGCCGTTTACGTTGAGGACGTGGCCGGTTATGTAGCTCGAGGCGTTTGAGGCGAGGAAGACCACACCCATGGCCACGTCGTTGGGCCCCCCGAGCCTGCCCATGGGGATGAGGGAGAGGAGCTGCTCCTTGTGCTTTTCGGTCAGGGCGGCGGTCATGGCCGTCTCGATAAACCCGGGGGCCACGGCGTTGCAGGTTATGTTCCTGCCGGCGAGCTCCCTTGCTATGGTCTTGGTAAACCCGATGAGCCCGGCCTTGCTCGCGGCGTAGTTGGCCTGACCGGGGTTGCCCATGAGCCCCACCACGGAGGCGATGTTTATGATGCGGCCCCAGCGCTGCTTGGTCATGTACCTCAGGACAGCCTTGGTGCAGTTGAAGGCCCCCTTGAGGTTAACGTCCATTACGCTGTCCCAGTCCTCCTCGCTCATCCTCATTATGAGGGCGTCGCGGGTTATACCGGCGTTGTTGACCAGTATATGGACTCCGTCGAGCTCGGTGAAGACGTGAGAGGCCATCTCCTCGGCCTGCTTCATGTCCGTGACGTCGGCCTTGAGGGCCACGGCCTTGCAGCCCATTGTCTGGACCTCCTTCGCCGTATCCTCAGCCTTCTGGAAGTTTACGTCCACCGCCCCCACGTCGGCCCCGTAAGAGGCGAGCTTCAACGCTATGGCCTTTCCAATGCCCTGCCCGGCCCCGGTGACCAGGGCCACCTTGCCTGAAAGTTGCATGGTCCCTCCTTTGGTTATTGAGGGAAACTTTTTGAAAAAAGTTTCCCTCAAACTCATCCCCCCTTGAGTGTTTCGAGGACGGAGTCCAGGTGTCCGGCCTCGTCGAGGTTAAGGGTGGTAAGCTCCTTGTCTATCCGTTTTATGAGCCCGGTGAGCACCTTGCCGGGGCCTATCTCCACCACCGTGGCGATGCCGTCTTTTTTCATCCTCTTTACTATATCGACCCAAAGGACCGGGCTCGTTAGCTGCCTCACGAGGGCGTCCGCCACTTCCGAGGCGTCCTTTATAGGCTCGGCGTCCACGTTCGTTATGACGGGGGTTGAGAAGCCGTCGAAGGCGACCTTTTCGAGCTCACGGCCGAGGCGCTCTCCCGCCTTCGTCATGAGCGGGGAGTGGCTCGGCGCGCTAACCTGCAACGGCACTACCCTCTTGGCCCCCTCCTCCCTGGCGAGCTCGCCCGCCCTGGTGACGGCATCCTTATGCCCGGAGATGACGACCTGCTGCGGGCTGTTTATGTTGGCGGGCACTACTACCGAGCCCTCGACAGAGGAGGTCTTGCATATCTCGGTGATGACGGATACGTCGAGGCCGAGTATGGCGCACATCATCCCGGTGCCCTCGGGCACGGCCTCCTGCATGTACCTGCCCCTCAGGTGCACTATCCTCACGGCCTCGGAGTAATCAAGGGCGCCTGCGGCCACGAGGGCCGTGTACTCGCCGAGGCTGTGGCCAGCCAGGGCCGCTGGTCTGACGCCGAAACTCTCACGGAGGACCCTCAAGGCCGCGATGCTCGCCACGAGGAGGGCCGGCTGCGTGAACTCCGTCCTGTCGAGCTCCTCCTTCGGGCCCTCGAAGACGATCTTCTTGAGATCGAAGCCGAGGACCTCGTCGGCCTCGTCAAAGGCCTCTTTCGCCGCCGGGAAGCCGTCGTAGAAACTCTTCGACATACCCACGTACTGAGAGCCCTGACCGGGGAATATGTAAGCGGTCTTGGTCATGGTTTCTTGAGGAAACCTTTTTATAAAAAGGTTTCCCTCAAACTCCTTCCAAAAATTTTTGGCTATCCTTTGGGGGGAGACCCCGTGGAAGAATTCTCTCACGAGGGGGTCTCCCCCCCCAAAGGATAATAGCTAAAAGTCTTTGAAGGGGG
>DATEAM010000223.1:0-3474 GCA_035288385.1 Thermodesulfobacteriota bacterium | reverse complement strand
CTGCCACGGCCATCGCCACGGGGAGGAAGGTCGATAACGGGGTGGTAAGCGTGGCACTCCCCGGTGACGGCAGCCCCCTTGAGACCCTTCTCGAGCGCTTCAAGTCCCTCGGTCGTTCCACCGGGCTCGTTACCACCACCTTTGTCACGCACGCGACCCCCGCCGCCTTCGGGGCGCACAGGAGGGCGCGCGAGGACTACGCGGGCATAGCGGAAGACTACCTGAACAAAACCCGCCCCGACGTCCTCTTCGGGGGGGCCCGCTCCATCTCGCCCCATTCGGCATCTTCGGCGGGATACACGGTGGTAAGGGACCGGGAGGAGATGAAGGGGCTTTCCGGGAAGGCCGGCCTCAGGGTCTCCGGCCAGTTCGGAGGAGACCACATGCCCTATGAGCTCGACGGCACGGGCAGCCTCCCCCATCTCTCCGAGATGACCGCCTCGGCCCTCGACATCCTCGACGACGACCCCGAGGGCTTCTTTCTCATGGTGGAAGGAGGGAGGATTGACCACGCCTCTCACGCCAACGACGCACAGCGCATGGTAAGGGAGGTGGCCGAGTTCTCGAGGGCCGTCGAGGAGGCGGTGGAGTGGGCCGCCGGAAGGTCAGACACCCTCATCGTCGTTACCGCCGACCACGAGACAGGCGGCCTCGAGGTGGTCGGCACCGGGGGCAAGGGCAACGCCCCCGAAGTCCGGTGGGGCACCAGGGAACATACGGGAAAAAAGGTCCCCCTCTACGCCGCGGGCGTCAACTCCGGCCTCTTTGCCGGCGCCATGGACAACACGGACATCCATGACCTCCTCCTCCGTTAAGAGAGCGCCCCTCTTGCCCGATGATAAGGCCCGTCATACATTCCCCCTTTTCACCCTGTTCAATTGTCTCGTAGACGCCCTTTCCCATGTGTTATTGTTTAATAAGGAACCCTTTTACGGAGAAGAGATGCCGAGGATGGTCATAAAGGTCGACGCCTATTCCGGTTACAGGGCGGACGAACGGCCCAGGTCCTTTACCATAAAGGAGAGGGTCTTCGAGGTCAAGGAGGTCCTTGACCGCTGGTACGGCGAGGGGCACGACTACTTCAAGCTCCTGGCGGACGACGGCTATAAGTACATCATACGTCACGACAGGGAAAAGGACGAGTGGGAGCTTGTAATGATGGAGAAGTAACCGGCCGGGGGGGGCCGGGGGGGGGAATAAATCTCAGCCCCGGGACTTGACCTGTCGGGACTCCGTGCTACCCTTAATTTATACCGATTACAAGGGAGGTGAGCAAGATGGCGAAGGTCTTAAGCTGCAAGGACCTGGACCCGAGCGTGGAGTGCGATTTCACTGCCCGGGGCAAAACAATGGAGGACGTCATGAGGAAGGCCGCCGAGCACGGCAGAAGCGTTCACGGCATGAAGGAGATCCCCGAGGAGATGAAGAAGAAGATCCAGAAGGCCATCCACGACGAGTAACCCGGTCCACTCTGGAAAGTTAACGTCCATGAAGGGTCGCGGGGGGGGCCGGGGGGGGGCCGGGCTCGCCGCGGCCCTTTTTTATTTCCCGCTTTGGTGGTAACATCTTTTTACGCTGAGAAAACCGGGGGCAAGGACTCATTAAAGGGCGGGAGCATAGTCGATGAAAGGCTGGAACGTGGTAGCCACCTCCGAGAGGTTCTGCGAAAGGAGGCTTTTAAAACAGCTCTCCCCATACGGAGAGTTTCAACGCACGGGGTTCAGGGACGTCTTAAGGGGCAGGGTCGAGAACGTGGACGACTTCCTCGATAAGCTCCAGGGGGAGTTCGAGAAATTCCCCTTCAACCTGAACGCCCTCTCAAAGGTCGTGCCCATAGACAGGACCTTCGAATTCACCGTGGAGGCATTCCTCGAGAGGGCGAAGGAGGTAGTGCGGCCCTATATCGAGACAATCGACGGAGGGAAGTTCTACATAAGGATTGAAAGGCGCGGGCACAAGGGCGAGCTCGACAGCCACTCTCTCGAGCAGTCCCTGGGCGCCTACCTCCACGCAGAGCTCGAAAGGCTCGGCCACCACCCCGCAACCGACTTCAAGGACCCGGACTTCATCGTTGCGATAGAGACCTTCGCCGACGCGGCCGGAGCCGGGCTCGTAAGGCGCGGGATGAAGGAGAAGTGCCGGTTCGTGAGGATAAAATAAGCCCCTAAAAAACCTTATTAGAAGGTTTTCCAGGGGCCTTTCCCGAAAAAAATTGACATTCGGGGCCAACGAACATAGAATATATATAAAAATAGCGCTTTTTTCAGGAGGTTTTCTGTTTATGCCGATTTACGAATACAGGTGCTCTGAGTGCGGCTGGGTCTTCGAGGTAATCCAGAAGTTCTCGGACAAGCCCGTAAAGAAGTGCGTCCACTGTTCGGGAAAAAAGGTCGAAAAGCTCATCTCCCAGTCCTCTTTCGTCCTCAAGGGAGGAGGCTGGTACAAGACGGATTACGCGGATAAAGCGGATAAATCCAGGGGGGCCGAAAAGGAGTCCAAGGAGTCTGCCGAGGCCCCCAAAAAGCCCGACTGCTCGACCTGCCCTTCCCGTTAGGCCCTTAAAATGCCTCCAGTATCAACCGACGCCTTCTATCCCGGGAGCAGAATGGAGATAAAAGAAACGGCAATCGATGCGGCCCGAAAAGCGGGCCGCATGCTAAAGGAGCGCCTCGGCAACGCCGGGTGCGTGGAGTACAAGGGCGCCGTGGACATCGTAACCGAGATGGACAGGAGGGCCGAGGCCCTTATAATAAGCCGCATAAGGGAGACCTTCCCGGACCACGGGTTCTTGACCGAAGAGAGCGCAGAGATAACTTCCGCCTCGGGACGGCGCTGGATAATAGACCCCCTCGACGGCACCACCAACTACTCCCACGGCTTTCCCATGTTCTGCGTCTCCATAGCCTTCGAGGACTCGGGGGGGGTCACAACGGGCGTCATCTACGACCCCATGCTCGACGAGCTCTTCGTAGCCGAAAAGGGTAAGGGCGCCACCCTTAACGGCTCTCCCGTAAAGGTATCGTCCACTGATAAGCTCGACAAAAGCCTCCTCGCCACGGGCTTCCCCTATGACCTGAGGACCTCGGAGAACAACAACCTCGACCACTTCTACAACTTCGCCGTCCGGGCACAGGCAATAAGGAGGGCGGGCTCCGCGGCCCTCGACATGTGCTACATCGCCTGCGGCAGGTTCGACGGCTTCTGGGAGATGAAGCTAAATCCCTGGGACACGGCCGCAGGGGCCCTCATGATAGAAGAGGCGGGCGGGGGATTGTCGGACTTTTCGGGCGGCGAGTTTTCCATCTACGGCAAGGAGTGCCTCGCCACGAACGGCAGGATACACGCCGAGATGCTCGACGTCCTCATGAAGAGGTTTTAGCAGGCCGCTTAAAAAGTATCTTTGGGGGAAACTTTCTGTAGAAAGGTTTCCCCCAGGCCCCCTTCAAAGACTTTTAGTTCCCGAGAAAACCCCCG
>DATEAM010000222.1:0-3847 GCA_035288385.1 Thermodesulfobacteriota bacterium | reverse complement strand
CGACGTGCTCATCATGACGGCCACCCCCATACCGAGGACCCTGTCCATGACCGTCTTCGGGGACCTCGACGTCTCCATAATAGACGAGCTCCCCCCTGGCCGAAAGCCCGTAAAGACGAGACTCCTCAAGGAGAAGGACAGGATCAGGGCCTACGGGTTGATAAGGGAAGAGCTCGCCTCGGGCGGGCAGGCATACATAGTCTATCCACTGGTTGAGGAGTCCGAGGAGCTGAGCCTCAGGGACGCCACCAACATGAAGGAGCACCTCGCGGCGGACGTCTTCTCTGATTTCACCGTGGGGCTCCTCCACGGCAGGATGAAGTTCGCGGAGAAGGAGGCGGTGATGAGGGCCTTTAAGGCGAGGGAGATAGACGTCCTCGTCTCAACGACGGTAATAGAGGTGGGCGTGGATGTGCCTAACGCCTCGGTCATGCTGATAGAGAACGCAGAGAGGTTCGGCCTCGCACAACTCCATCAGCTCCGGGGCCGAGTAGGCAGGGGGGAGAGGACCTCGGTGTGCCTCCTCATGGCAGCGTGGACGAACTCCCCCGATACCTACAGGAGACTCAAGGTCATGGAAACGACCCAGGACGGCTTCAGGATAGCCGAGGAGGATCTGAAGATAAGGGGCCCCGGGGACTTTATAGGCTCCCGCCAGTCCGGGCTCCCGGACTTCCGGATAGCCGGGGCGCTCGCCGACCTCTCTCTCCTTAAAAAGGCGAGAAAAGAGGCCTTCGATTACCTGAAGAAGAACCCGGGGCTTAAAGGAGACGAGGCGGCCACTGTAAAAGAGGTCCTCAAGTCCCGGTGGGCCGGAAGGCTCGAGCTCGCAGAGATTGGATAGCGTTCCGGGCATGAGGCATGACTCCTTCAAGGACTTTGTCCTCGACCAGCTAAGCGGGCTCGGGGAGGTGTCGGCGAAGGCCATGTTCGGGGGCTGGGGGCTTTACTCCGAGGGTCTCTTTTTCGGGATAATCTACAGGGAGAGGCTCTACTTCAAGACAGACCCCGGGACGAGGCCGGGTTACGTCCGAGCGGGCTCAAAACCCTTCACCCCGAGGCGCGGCCAGACCCTCAAGAACTACTATGAGGTGCCAGTCGAGGTGATAGAAGACCCGGACAGGCTCGCGCACTGGGCAAGGGGGGCTATTACCGCGGGGAAATAGCGCAAAAGTTTTTGAAAGGGGTAGGGGGAAACTTTTTACAAAAAGTTTCCCCCGGAAGTTGACTGGATTTTTCAGATATAGTAAATTATTATCCTCAAATTCCAGTAAAGGATTATCTGATATGGCAGAGATAAAACCCTTCAGGGGAGTCGTATACGACCCTGAGAAGGTGGGCGACATGGCGAAGGTAATGGCCCCGCCCTACGATGTGATATCCCCGGACTTCCAGGACCGGCTCTACTCGAGGCATCCCAACAATATCGTGCGCCTCATACTCGGAAAGTCCACTCCCGGGGACGCCCCCGGAAACGACAGGTACTCGCGCGCCGCCGCCGACCTCGATAAGTGGATGTCGCAGGGGGTGCTCAAAAGGGACGAGAGGCCCGCCATATACTACTACACCCAGACCTACGCCCCCGAGGGCGGGGTGCGGCTCAAAAGAAAGGGCTTCATAGCCCTCTCCATGCTCGAAGACCTCGGCAAGGGCAAGATCCACGCCCACGAAAAAACGCTCTCGGGACCCAAGGCCGACAGGCTAAAGCTCATTGAGGCCTCCCGCGCGAACTTCTCATGCATCTTCTCCCTCTACTCGGAGCACCAGTTCACTATAAACAAGCTCCTCGAAGAGCATGTAAAGGATAAGAAGCCTGTAATAGACGTACCCGATGACGACGGTGTGGAGAACACGGTCTTCAGGATAGACGACCCCGGGGTCATCGAGAAGGTGGCCTCGATAATGAAGGACAAGGCCCTCTTCATAGCCGACGGCCACCACCGCTACGAGACGGCCCTGAACTACAGAAACCTCATGAGGGAGAAACACCCGGAGTCAAAGGGCACCGAGGCCTTCAACTACGTAATGATGTATTTCTCGAACATGGACGACGAGGGCATGACCATATGGCCAACCCACAGGGTGGTGCACGGCATAGAGGGTTTTTCCCCCGAGGAGTTTCTAAGGGAGTGCGGAAAGTATTTCGACATAGAAGAGATAGAGTACGACGCTTCCACCGAGTACAAGGCCAGGGAGCAGTTCATAGTGAAGGTCCAGGAGGCAGGGGACCTCTATAGCGCCATGGGGTTGCACATCGGCGGCAGGAACTCCTACTATGTGCTTACCTTGAGGACATCCGACGTGATGGACGAGGTCTTCGGCTCCGCCATACCCGAGGTATTCAAGGACCTCGACGTGACGGTGCTCCATTCCCTCGTGCTCGATAAACTTCTCGGCATAACTCAGGAGGCCCAGGAAAAACAGAAAAACCTCATCTACGTAAAGAGCTACCACGAGGCCTTCAAATTGATGGAGGACGAAACAAACCAGCTCGTCTTCCTCCTGAACCCCACGAGGATAGAGCAGGTGAAGGCGGTGGCCGAGGCCGGCTCAGTCATGCCGCAGAAATCCACATACTTCTACCCCAAACTCCTCACGGGCCTCGTCATGAACCTCCACACCGAAGAACCCGTAACCGCCTGAGGCGATTTTCCTGGGGGGACCTTTCTATAGAAAGGTCCCCCCAGACCCCCTCCAAAGACTTTTAGCTATTTATCCTGTTGAGGGAGACCCCCTCTTACGCGATGTCCATCTCCCGGGGGGTCTCCCTCAACAGGATAGCCAAAAATTTTTGGAAGGAGTTTGAGGAAACCTTTTTATAAAAAGGTTTCCTCAAGAAAATAACTTCAAGCGAGGTGGTGGTGGGTGTTGAGAGGGTAGGCCCCTACAGGTTCATTCAGGGGGAGTCTCAGAGGGTTACGACGGACTCCCTGCTCCTTGCGGACTTCGTCCTGCCTTTGATGGAAGGGGAGAGTGTGGTCGACCTCGGCACGGGCGCGGGCATCATCCCCGTGGTCCTTGCCTGGAAGACCTGTGCAGGTAGGATTGTGGGGGTGGAGGTTGATGGAGCGGCCGCCGAGACCGCCAGGAAGAACGTGGAGGGGAACGCCCTCTCCGGGAGGATTACGGTACTTGAGGGTGATTACAGGGGGCTTTTTAAAAAATTCCCCGAGGGGAGTTTTTCCGTCGTGGTGAGCAACCCGCCTTACATGAGGGCCGGTTCCGGCAGGGTTAGCCCTAAGGGCGCAAGGGCCGGGGCGAGGAGCGAGGTCCACGGAGGACTCAGGGACCTTGTAGCCGTATCGAGGCATCTTGCGGGCAGAACGGGAAGGGTCTGTTACGTCTTCCCCGTAAGGAGGCTTGCCGAGATGCTCTCGGAGCTCGACTGTGCGGGACTGAAGGCTCGAAGGCTCAAGTTCGTCCACACGGGGCCTGGAAGAGAGGCGAAGCTCTTTTTGATTGAGGCTGGGACCACCGGCTCCTTGAGGGTCGAGGAGCCGGCGGTTTTATAGACCCAATAAGTCAAGCCCCCTCGCGGGGCCGGGGGGCCGGGGGGGCGGGGGGCCGGGTATGCTACCCGCTCGCGGGAGGCAATGCAGGAGCCGTGTATTCCGTCATCACCCAGCCGTACTGCCCTTCGACAAACTCCACGTACAGCCACCCGGGGGCGATGCCGTGCACTGTGAGGGTCTCGTCCATATTGACCTGTTGGATTATGGGGTGGTGGAGGCCGGGCCCCGTCCTTACGTTAAGCCTCAAGGCCGTTACCTTTACGATGCCAGATGTGACCTCGGCGGGCTGGACTATGACCGGCGGTTCGGCCACCACGACTACGGCCGGCGGGGGG
>DATEAM010000221.1:0-5006 GCA_035288385.1 Thermodesulfobacteriota bacterium | reverse complement strand
AGTATTTTCCCTGATTTATCTCTGACAACGTACGGATTTTATTTTGTTCCAAGCTCCAAAAGGTTGTCTCTCTTATTGAAGTCGTGGTATTTTGGCTCTAAAATATACTCTTCAGCAAATAGTTGAGATGTGCAAAAATTGAAAAAAACTATTAACGAGCATATTTTAAGTAGCTTGGTCATACCACTGATATCCTTGTTTTATGAAAATGTATTACGGGGACACCATACTTAATTTTGTTGATTGTCACAAAAACCCTACTCCGCCGCCCCGAAACTCTTGAGGATCCCGGCTATCTCCTCGTTCTTGTCCCACTTCGCCCGCTCCAATGGGGTCGAGCCGTCGGAGCGTCTCGCGTTCGGGTCGGCCCCCTTCTGGAGGAGAATCCTCACGGTCTCTGCGTCCCCGCCGCTCGCGGCGAGATAGAGGGCCGTGGTGCCGTCATAGGTCTTTGCCATGGGGTCGGCGCCCCTTTCGAGGAGCATCATCACTATCTCAACGTGGCCCCTGCCTGAGGCCATCATGAGGGCCGTGAGCCCCTCGGAGTTCTCCTTCTTCTCGGTGTCCGCCCCCCTGTTCAGGAGCATCCTCACCATCTCGGAGTGGCCGAGGGCCGAGGCCTTGAAGAGCGCCGACTCTCCCGAAAAGTCCGCCGTGTCCTCGTCGGCGCCCCCGGCAAGGAGCATCGTCACTATCTCCGTGTGACCGTTTTTCACCGCCTCTATAAGGGCGGACTCGCCCGAATGGCCGAGGGCGTCCGCCTCCGCCCCCTTTGAGAGGAGTATCTTTACGATATCCTCATGGCCGTTACGGGAGGCCATCATCAGGGCCGTGATACCCTCCATCCCCTTCCTGCCTATCCTGGCGTTGACGTCGGCCCCCTTGTCCACCAGCAGCCGCACAACGTCGGTGTGCCCGTTGGCAGAGGCCATTATGATGGGCCTGAACCCCTTGTAGTCCATGTCAGGGTCCTCGCCCTTCTTCAGGAGCTTCTCCACGCTCCCGGCATCGCCGGTATCAGAGGCGTCGAGGAGCTTGGGAAGGCTCGCGCAACCCGCGGCAACAAAAAAAAGGACGGCGACGATTGCCGGGAATAAGCCCTTCCCGGCCCCCCTCCCCATGAGTTTTAGCACGCCTCCAAAAGAAGGCGAGTTGAAAACAATCATATAAGCTCCTTCTATTTTCTATTCTTAAAAACTACGCGGAGGCTTCGGCGTCGCGATAAAAGGGCGGGTCCTTTATAGTTGGATCTTCAAGATGAGTCGTCCCTACCAACCGAGCTTGAGCCTCTCGGCGAGCCGTGGAGAGAGCCCCGCGGCGAGGATCTTCTCGGCGGTGGTCTGGATGTCGTACTCGACCCTGTAGAACTCCACCTCCAAGGCCCTGGTGTCATAGACGGCGAAGGCGGCCCTCGGGTCGCGGTCCCTGGGCTGGCCGAGGCCCCCGGGGTTTATGAGGTAGTTCCTCCCCTTCTCGACCTTTACAGGACTGTCTACGGTGAACCCGACGGAGGAGTCGGCCTCGATGTAGGTCATCGAAACGTGGGTATGGCCGAAGAAACAGAGGTTCCTCTCCGAGTGAGCCCTCATGAGCTCGAAGTTGGTCTGGGCGTCGCGCGCCCCGAATATGTACATGTCCGTTGAGTTGACCCATCCGTGGACGGCGAGGAATTTCTTGTCCACGTCGATGGACCGGGGCAGGCCTTTCAGGAACTCCCGGTTCTTTTCGGTAAGCTTATCGCGGGTCCAGAGGACGGCCTCGGCGGCCATGTGGTTAAAGTCAGTGGGCTCCTCGAGCCCCGAGGCCCTGGAGTCGTGGTTGCCCATGACGCACTCCATCTTCCTCTCCCTTATTATCTCTATGCACTCGTTCGGGTTGGCGTTGTAGCCGACGATGTCCCCGAGGCACACGGTCTTTTCCACTCCGAGCTCTTCCGTCTTTTCGAGGAAGGCCCCCAGGGCCTCGAGGTTCGAGTGGATGTCGGAGATTATGGCGTAGCGCATAAGGTGTCGAGGTGCGTCGTTAAGAGAGAGGCCCGCGTGAGCGCCCGGGGCCTCGGGGGGCCATGGGGGTTAATGGACAGTCCCCTTTACGTCGTCCCCGCGGAACATGACGTTGCCGGTCTGGAAGGGGTCGTTCATGAACCTGTCGCGGCATTTTTTGCAAAGTATGTATACGAGCTCCTTTGATATGTCCTCCTCGAGGGCCTTTTCGTCCAGGGCGTCCATGGCGTCGAGGAGGCTGTTTATCCCCTCCTCCACGTCCCCCTCGTACTCTTCGAGATAGCCGTCGAAATCCGCGAAGCTCCTTATCTCGACCACGTACTTAAGAGAGCCCGTATCGAGCTCCACCCCGCAGCCGTGACATCTAAGTTTCTGCATCTACCCCCTCGCTCCCTTAAAAAGGCGCAAAAAACCCCACCTCCTCCCGCCCGAAGGGCGTTATGGGATGGAAAATCCGCCCTGATATAAATTTCATCTTAACCATAAAAAATACCGTTGTCAAACTAAATAGGCCCTTGAGTGGGTGGGACCGTGCCCATAGAAAAAACCCTGTAAAAATGCTATATTTGATGAGCGGGAAGGCGGAGATGGACATAAACACACTCATAAAAGAGATAAAAAAGAGGCGCGACCTCCCGGGGGTGGTGCACCACGAAGTCATCGCCGAGCATAAGCCCAGGTACGGGAGGCTTACGAGGCCGCTTCCCGGGGAGGCCGAAAGGGCCCTCTCGGAAAACCTCGGCATAAAGACCTTTTATACCCACCAGGCCGAGGGCATGGACCTCGTCAGAGAGGGCAGGAACGTCGTCGTTATGACGCCCACGGCGAGCGGCAAGAGCCTCGTCTACAACGTGCCCGTCATCGAATCGCTCCTCGAGGACCCCACCTCTCACGCCCTCTATATATTTCCGCTAAAGGGGCTCGAACAGGACCAGCTCAGGGCCTTTAACAAGCTCGCCGAGGGTCTGCCCATAGAACGCGCGGGGGTGGAGGCTACGGGGAAGAAGAGGAAGGCCTATACACCGGGTGTCTGCGAGATATACGACGGCGACACCACGGCCTACAGGAGGAAGAAGATACGCGAGACCCCTCCCTCGGTGGTGTTGACGAACCCGGACATGCTCCACCTCGCGATAAACGCGTACCACGACAAGTGGGAGGGGTTCCTGGGGAACTTGAAGTACGTGATAATAGACGAGGTCCACACCTACAGGGGGGTATTCGGCTCCCACGTGGCCCACGTCTTGCGGAGACTCCGCAGGGTGGCCGCCCGGTACGGCTCGAGCCCCGTCTTCATCGCCTGCTCGGCTACCATAGCCAACCCCGCCGAGCTCGCGGGGACTCTTACGGGCCTCGACTTCGAGGTCGTCTCCACGAGCGGCGCCCCCATGGGCAAGCGGAACTTCCTCTTCATAAACCCCTATCCCGATATGAGCCCCTATACGGTGGCCACCAAGCTCTTCACAGCCTCGGTCAAGGCCGGGTTCAAGACCATCGCCTTTACAAAGGCACGGAAGATAACCGAGCTCATGCACACCCGCATTAAGGAGAGCGAGCCAGGTATAAGGGAGAGGATTTGCTCCTACCGCGCCGGGTTTTTGCCCGAGGAGAGGCGCGACATAGAGCGCAGACTCTTCTCAGGGGAACTTAATGGCGTAATCTCCACGAGCGCCCTCGAGCTCGGAGTGGACATAGGAGGGCTCGATGTGTGCATACTCGTTGGATACCCCGGGACCATAAGCTCCACGTGGCAGAGGAGCGGCAGGGTCGGCAGGACCGGCAAGGACTCGCTCATAATAATGGTCGCCATCTCCGACGCCCTCGACCAGTACTTCATGCGTAACCCCTCGGACTTCTTCGGACGAAACGTCGAGGCGGCGGTGCTTGATACGGAGAACGCGCCTATACTGAAGTCCCACCTCCTTTGCGCCTCCACCGAGGCGTTTCTAAAGTCCACTGACCGGGTCTACGACGTAAAGAGGTTCGAGCCGGTCTTGAGGGAGCTCGAGAAAGAGGGGAAGATAAGGTACTGGGAAAAGGGCGACATCTGGTACCCGAGGCAAAGATACCCCCACAGGGAGGTCTCCATCCGAGAGACAGGAGAGACGTTCCTCATTACCGAGCGCGACGGGAGATTAATAGGCGAGTCGAGCTCCTCAAGGGTTCTCTACGAGCTCCACCCCGGGGCGATCTACCTCCACGGCGGGGCCCATTACAGGGTCATAAAGCTCGACTACGGCGAGAGGCGCGTAACGGTCGTGGCGGCAGAGGACGTCAACTACTATACCAACGCCATAACCGCCGAGGAGACTGAGATACTCTCCGTCAGGGATAAGAGGGGGTTGAACGACCTTACGATAAACCTCGGGAGCCTCAAGGTGACCGAGACGGTCACTGGTTTCTGGAAGAAGGACATTTTCACCGGGGAAAGGCTCGGCGAGCACCCCCTAAAGCCCCCCCCCTCCGTATTTACGACGATTGGCATATGGATGAAGGTGGACGCGGGCCTCCTCGAAGAGGTCGAGGAAAAGGGTTTTGGCACGGCAGGGAGCCTCCACGCCCTCGAGCACGCGGCCATAGCGGCGCTACCCCTTTACGCGCTTTGCGACAGGATGGACCTCGGCGGGGTGAGCTACGCCTTCAACCACGAGCTTGGGAGCCCCGCAGTATTCATCTATGACGGACACGAGGGAGGGGTGGGGCTTACGAAGCGGGGGTTCGAGTGCGTGGAGGATTGGTTCGCCTCGACGTTGAAGCTCATGGATGAGTGCCCATGCGAGGTGGCGTGCACCTCGTGCACCCAGGACCCCAAGTGCGGCTCGGGTAACGACCCGCTGGATAAGCGCGGGGCGATTTTTATACTCAAGAGGTGGCTCGGGAGGGGTGATAAAAAAATTATCTCCTGAACCTGTTTCTTATCGCGAGGGCAAAAAGAGCGGCCTGGAGAGGGATTAAAATCCTGGATAACAGCTTGATGAACTCCCCATTAAGCGTATTTGGCCG
>DATEAM010000220.1:0-4297 GCA_035288385.1 Thermodesulfobacteriota bacterium | reverse complement strand
CCCCCCCCTCCCCGAGACAGGCCGCCGCCTCGAGCCGCTTTTCTTTAATATCGATCCCAAATCAGGGCCGACAACCTGCCGGCCGGGGCTTTAGACCCCTCACGTGCCGCCGAAACCGACGATTACCTTCCCGGCCTCTACTATTACCGGGACGTTCCTGTCTCCCCCGCTCGCATCGAGCATGCTCATCATCCCGCCGGCAGAGGCCTTGACGTTCACGTACTCGACCTCATAACCCCTTTTCGCGTAGTCCTCACGGGCCGCGGTCGTGTAGGGTCATGTGTCCTTTCCGAAGATTAGAACCTTTTCGGCCATGGGAGCCTCTTTTCCAAACTGTCTGATAATACTTATATTATAGATAGCCCAAATTCAAGGAGGAGATTTTTACTATTATATCCACAAAGGCCATAAATACAAGTTTTATCTTCGTTTCTTCACCCCCGCCCTGTCGCAGTACTCATAGAGGGCGCACCTGCTGCAAAACGGTGAGACGGGGGTGCAGACGTTCTGGCCCCAGGTGACGAGGAGGTCGTTTATGGGTATCCAGTACCTCGCCGGGAGTTTTTCCCTCAATGCGAACTCCGTCCTCTCCGGGGTCTTGGTATCCACAAGGCCCCAGCGGTTTGTGATCCTGTGGACATGGGTGTCCACGCAGATGCCCGGTTTGCCGTAACCGATGGTGACGACGAGGTTTGCCGTCTTCCTGCCAACGCCCCTTAGCTTCAGGAGCCCTTCGATGGTATCGGGCACCCGTCCCGAGTGCCTCTCGACGATATCCCTCGAGACCTCTTTAAGAGCTGCGGCCTTGACCCTGTAGAAACCCACGGGGTAGATAGCCTTCTCTATGACGCTCTTTTCAAGCCCCGAGAGCTCGAGCGGGGTTTTGGCGAGGCTGAAGAGCCTCTCCGAGGCCTCTCTTGTCGTCGCGTCCTTGGTCCTCAGGCTCAGCATGCAGGATACGAGGACCATGAAGGGGTCTTTCACCCTTTCGGACACCTCGGTCACGTAAGGGGTCTTGAGCCTCCGGCACTCCTTCCTGAGTATCCTCATGACCTCGGGGATATGCTCTTCTCTCATAAGCCGCCTCTTTTTTGAGGAAACCTTTTTATAAAAAGGTTTCCTCAAACTCCTTCCAAAAATTTTTAGCTATTTATCCCTTGGAGGGAGACCCCCTCGTGAGGGTATTTCTTCCACGGGGTCTCCCTCCAAGGGATAGCCAAAAGTCTTTGGAGGGGGCCTGGGGGAACCTTTCTACAGAAAGGTTCCCCCAGAAAAAAGGGCGGCTTTGTACAAGCCGCCCTTTTCGTTATACGGTATTGTTTGTTCTTACATCATGTCCATTCCGCCGCCCATGCCGCCCATTCCGCCGGGCATACCCATGGGAGCCTTCTCCTCCCTCGGTTTTTCGGCGATCATGCACTCCGTCGTGAGCATGAGCGAGGCTATGGATGATGCGTTCTGAAGGGCTATGCGAGAGACCTTCGTGGGGTCTATGACCCCGGCCTTGACGAGGTCCTCGTAGTTCTCCGTGGCGGCGTTGAAGCCGAAGCCCCCGGAGTTGGTCCTCACCTTCTCGACGACTATCGAGCCTTCGAGGCCGGCGTTAGCCGCTATCTGGCGCAGAGGCTCTTCGAGGGCCCTAAGCACGAGCTTTACGCCGAACTGCTGGTCCCCGTCGAGCTTGAGTTTCTGTATGACTGGGAGCGCCCTCATGTAGGCCACACCTCCGCCGGGCACGACCCCTTCCTCGACGGCCGCCCTTGTGGCGTGCAGCGCGTCCTCCACTCTGGCCTTCTTCTCCTTCATCTCCGTCTCGGTCGCGGCCCCCACGTTTATGACGGCCACTCCTCCTGCGAGCTTGGCGAGCCTCTCCTGGAGCTTTTCCCTGTCGTAATCCGAGGTCGTCTCCTCTATCTGGGCCCGGACCTGGCTTATCCGCGCCTCTATGGCGTCTTTCTTGCCGGCGCCGTCGATTATGATGGTGTTCTCCTTGTCGATGACTATCCTCTTGGCCCTTCCGAGGTCCTTAAGGTCAACGCTCTCGAGCTTTATCCCGAGCTCCTCGGCGATGAGCTTGCCGCCCGTAATGGTGGCTATGTCGTCGAGCATGGCCTTCCTTCTGTCGCCGAAGCCAGGGGCCTTGACGGCGCTGGCGTGGAGCGTGCCGCGGAGCTTATTCACCACGAGGGTTGCGAGCGCCTCGCCCTCCACGTCCTCGGATATGATGAGGAGCGGCTTTGCCGTCTTAGCTATCTTCTCAAGGAGCGGGAGCATGTCCCTCATGTTGGAGACCTTCTTCTCGTGTATGAGGATATAGGCGTCCTCGAGGACGCACTCCATCCTCTCGGCGTCCGTTACGAAATACGGCGAGAGGTAGCCCCTGTCGAACTGCATGCCCTCGACGACGTCGAGCTCGGTCTCCATGCCCTTGGCTTCCTCCACGGTTATGACGCCCTCTTTTCCCACCTTTTCCATGGCCTCGGCGATTATCTCTCCTATGGTGGTGTCGCCGTTGGCGGATATGGTCCCCACCTGGGCTATCTCCTTCTTCTCCTTAACTGGCTTGGAGAGCCTTCTGAGCTCGGCTACGGCCACCTCAACGGCCCTGTCTATGCCCCTTTTCAGCTCCATGGGGTTGTGCCCGGCGGCGACTAACTTGGAGCCCTCGCGGAACATGGCCTGGGCGAGCACGGTAGCAGTGGTGGTGCCGTCTCCGGCCACGTCCGAGGTCTTGGAGGCGACCTCCTTGACCATCTGGGCCCCCATGTTCTCGAACTTGTTCTCTATCTCTATCTCCTTTGCCACGGTAACGCCGTCCTTGGTAATCGTTGGGGAGCCGTAGCTCTTCTCGATTACGACGTTTCTGCCCCTGGGACCCAGGGTCACCTTTACCGCGTCGGCGAGGGTGTTTACGCCCCTTAGAATGGCGCTCCTCGCGTGATGACTGAAGATTAACTCTTTTGCGGCCATCTTTTCTATCCTCCTTGAATATGTTTGATGTTCTGGTTAAAAAAACTACTTAGCCACTACGCCGAGGATGTCGTCCTCGCTCATGATAAGGTGATCCTCGCCCTTTATCTTAACCTCTGTGCCCGCGTACTTGCTGAAAAGCACGATGTCGCCCACCTTTACCTCGGGGGGGATGACCTTGCCGCCCTCGTCCTTCTTACCTGGCCCCACGGCCACCACCTTGCCCTCTGCCGGGGCCTCCTTGGCGCTTTCGGGGATTATGATGCCCCCCTTTGTCATCTCGTCTTCGGCAAGCCTCTTTACCAGTACGCGGTCGCGAAGCGGTTTAATCTTCATATACCCGTTCCTCCTCCTTGAAATTTTATTTTTTTTAGAAAGCTCTCTTCAGGTTCAGTAAATATATGTCCCATGTTTTTGTTTGTCAAGGAATATTTGGCACTCTTTTTCTTCGAGTGCTAACAGGCTGAAATGTTTGGGTTTTACCTCTTGCAAGAGACCCCCGGAGGCGTTTCCACGCCCACATCGCCCGCCCCATCGGTAAAATCCCCTTGCCCGGAGGACCCATCTAAAGTATAATTAATATAACAATTGTAACCCTGGTTACATACCCCCAGTCGCGTTCATACAATAATTATCGTGGAGGCGGAGATGATCACGGAACTTAAACCCCTGGAGCACTTCAAGGAGCTCGTATCCGACGCCATAAGAAACCAGGGGGTCGACGCCGACGAGCTAACCGAGTTCTATCTATCGGGACTTCTCGAGAGTTTCGTGGCCGCCCGCAAGCTCTCCTCTGAGCCCCTCGCCTTTACATACCTGAAGGCCCTCGGCTCCGACACGACGGAAAAGAGTTATCTATTGAAGGAGCTCGGCGACGTTTCTCTCTTCACCTCGGGTTTCTTCTCGGACAGCCTCAAGAGGAAGATAGTAGACATAGACTATTACATAGACATGGGCTCGGGCTCATACGGCTGGCTCGCCGGCCTCTATGGAGAGAGAAAGAAGACGGGAGAACTCGGGGCCCTCTTCTCCGAGCTTTCGAAAAAATTCAAGCCCTTTGTCGACGTGCTCGCCGAGGTGAGCGAGAGGAGCAATATTACCTCTTCAAAGGACATACTCCGGCTCTACGAGAGATGGCTCTATACGAAGAGCAGGAGGACGGAGGCCATCCTCCGCGAGCTCGGCATAGAGCCCTGCCACGTGACGACAAAGCCAATTCACTAAAAACTGAGGGGAACTTTTTGAAAAAAGTTCCCCTCAGACTCCCCTCAAAAACTTTTGGCTATCCTGATGAGGCAGACCCCCCTAAGAGATGAAATTCGCGCAA
>DATEAM010000219.1:0-9486 GCA_035288385.1 Thermodesulfobacteriota bacterium | reverse complement strand
TTTGAGGGGAGTCTGAGGGGAACTTTTTACAAAAAGTTCCCCTCAGCCCAGCGTGACGTCGAGGAACATCATGATGACGAAGCCTATCATCACCCCGAAGGTGGCCTCTTTTTCAAAGCCCTTCCTGTGGGACTCGGGGATTATCTCGTCGCTTATGACAAATAGCATGGCTCCTGCGGCGAATGCAAGCCCCCAGGGGAGCACGGGCCTCGCCACGGTGACGAGCCCGGCCCCTATAAGCCCCCCCACGGGCTCGACGAGGCCCGTAAGGAGCGGTATAAAAAGGGCCTTGGACTTCGAGTATTTTTCCGTAAGGAGCGCCAGGGCCACGACCAGCCCCTCGGGTATGTTCTGAAGGCCTATGCCCACGGCAAGGGCTACGCCGTTCGAGACGTCCCCTCCTCCGAAACCGACGCCCACGGCGAGCCCCTCGGGGAAGTTATGGAGCGTTATGGCGATTATGAAGAGCCAGACCCTTTTGAGGTTCCTCGGGTCCGCGCCCTCGGGGCCCTTTATGAAGTGCTCGTGTGGGGAGTACTTGTCGCTCAGGCGCAGGAACAGCCCGCCGAGGAGCATACCGGCGGTTATGATCAGCGCCGATACGGGCTTGCTGCCCGTGTCCGAGAAGGCGGCCTCGATGCCCGGCACTATGAGGGAGAAGGAGGTGGCCGCGAGCATCACCCCGGCCCCGAAGCCGAGCATCACGTCCTGGGCCCTCTGCGAAATCTTCCTGGTGAAGAGTATGGGCACGGCCCCCAAGGCCGTGGCAAGGCCCGCGCACAGGCTCGCGAAAAAGCCGAGGTACACTATGGGGATGTCTTTTAAGAGGGCTTCCATGTTTTTGAGGAACCCTTTTTTGAAAAAAGGGTTCCTCAAACTCCTCACAAAAACTTTTGGCTATTTCCTGCCGAGCGGCTACCTACTTGAGAATAGCACAAAAGTTTTTGAAAGGGGGCGTTGTGGAAAACTTTTTACAAAAAGTTTTCCCCCACTACTTCCCTATACAGAACTCGCCGAAGATCCTGTCGAGTATATCCTCGGTGGTAACCTCCCCGGTTATCTCGCCGAGCCTGTCAACGGAGTACCTGAGATCGGCGGCCGCGAACTCCCTTCCCATGCCATTGGCGAGGGCGGACCTTGTCCGGTCGACTCCTTCGAGGGCCTCTTCGATGAGGCGCTTGTGCCTTACGGAGACCACCAGCTCGCCGGGCTCCGCCTCTGCTCTTACCCCGTAGGTGTGCCCGGTGGACTCCTCGTATATGGCGTCCTCGAGCCCTTCCGTCCCCTCTTCTTTAAGGGCCGATATAAAGACGACCCTGCGGCCCCCGTGGCCCCCGAAGGCCTTTGTTACCGCAGAGCGCCCTTTCTCGCCTCCGAGGTCGTCCTTGTTAGCTACGATTATAACCTTTTTCCCGGCCGCCGGCGCGAGCAGACCGAGGTCCTCGGTAAAACCGTCGGCAGAAGAGTCCACGACAAAGAGGATGAGACCGGCCTCGCTTATCCTTTCGCGCGCGGCCCTCACCCCCAGGGACTCTACGAAGTCAGCAGTCTCCCTCAGGCCGGCCGTGTCCATGAGCCTCGCGGGTATGCCCCTTAAACTTACCGTCTCCTCTATAACGTCGCGGGTCGTGCCCGGCACGGGCGTGACTATCGCCCGCTCTTCCTTCAAAAGTATGTTCAGGAGACTGGACTTCCCGACGTTGGGCCTGCCGAGGATAAGGACCTTCACCCCTTCCCTGAGGACCCTGCCCTCGTCATGGGTCCTGAGGAGTTTTTTTAATAACGCCGCGGCCTCTTCGAGCCCCCCGGTGAAGTCCTCATGAGGGACCTCTTCCACCTCCTCCTCGGGGAAATCGAGGCCCGCCTCGGTGCTGACGAGGAGGCTTAAGAGCATCTCCTTTATCTCGTTGACCCTTCTCGAGAGCGACCCGTCGAGGCGCCCCCTGGCCGAGGAGAGCGCGCTCTCGGTCTGCGCCCTTATGACGTCTATTACGGCCTCGGCCCTGGCGAGGTCGAGCCTGCCGTTTAAAAAGGCCCGCCTGGTAAACTCCCCGGGCCCGGCAGGGCGCGCCCCGGTCCTTAACAGGACCTCCAGGGTCTTCTTTAATACGAGCGTCCCGCCGTGGAGGTGGAACTCCACGACGTCCTCTCCGGTAAAGGACCTCGGGGCCCTCATGTAGACCATGAAGCCGTCGTCTACCCGGGTATTGTCCGCGGGGTCGATTAGGCGGCCGTAGTAGAGGTATCTTACTCTCGCCTCTTCGTCCGGGCAGGGAGCCGTAAAGACCCTGCGGGCGATGGCGAGGGACTCCGGCCCGCTAAGCGTTATAATGCCGATGCCGCCCTCCCCCGGAGGGGTTGATACGGCCGTTATGGTCTCCGTGTCGCTCATTTGAGTTCCTGGGGGGAACCTTTCTGAAGAAAGGTTCCCCCCAGACCCCCTTTCAAAGACTTTTGTCCTATTTCCAGGCAGCTTCATAGCAGGAAATAGCCAGAAGTTTTTGGGAGGAGTCTGAGGAACCCTTTTTTCAAAAAGGGTTCCTCAGTCTGAGGGGAACTTTTTACAAAAAGTTCCCCTCAGCTCAGCTCAGGCCTTTGCCTTGTGTGTCCTGTTGACGTAGTGCTGCTGGGCGATGGAGAGGATGTTGTTAACGAGCCAGTAAATAACAAGCCCCGAGGGGAACTTCAGGAACATCACGGTAAAGACGATGGGCATGAGGAGCATGACCTTCGCCTGCGTGGGGTCTACGCTCGTGGGTGTCATCTTCTGCTGCAGGAACATGGAGCCGCCCATGAGTACGGGGGTCACGTAGTAGGGGTCTTTTGCCGAGAGGTCGGTGAGCCATAGGACGAAGGGGGCGTGCCTTAGTTCTATGGCCACGTAAAGGACCTCGTAGAGGGCTATGAAGACGGGGATCTGGAGGATCATGGGCAGGCACCCGCTCACGGGGTTTATCTTGTACTTCTTGTAGAGCTCCATTACCTCCCTGTTCATCTTCTCCTTGTCGTCCTTGTACTTCTCCTTTATGGCCACGAGCTGGGGCTGGACCCTCTGCATCTCCTTCATGGAGCTAAGGCTGTGCTTGGTCAGCGGGTAGAATGCTACCTTTATGACCACCGTGAGGAGTATTATGGCGAGACCGTAGTTTACCAGGTACCTCTGGAAGAAGTTCAACACCACGAGGAGCGGTTTCGCCATGAAGGAGAAGAACCCGAACTCGATGGCCTCCTCGAGGCCCATGCCCCGGGCGAGAAGCAGGTCGTACTCCTTGGGCCCCATGAAGGCGTCGTAGGAGTAGGCGGCCGTCTGGCCAGGGGCGAGCTCCAGGGCGAAGAGGACCTTGGCGCGCGTCAGGGCCGTGGAGGTTATCTCCGTGGTCCAGTTAACGGGTATGTCGGTGGCGGGGATGAAGACCGTAAGGAAGTATTTGTCCTCGAGACCGAGCCAGTGGACCTTCCCCATGCCCGAATCCTGGAAGTCCTCCGCGTCCTGTCTTATGACCTTTTCCTGGGTCTTTACGAGGGGGCCTATGTGGAAGTACGATTTTTCCGCGATCTCGAAGCCCGCCGCGAGGGCGGTCTCCACGAAGCCGCTGAAGGGCTTCCCCGAGACGTTCTGGAGAGTAAGCTCCGTTTTTACGGCATAGTCGCTCGCGTCGAAGGTGAGTTTCTTCTCTATGCGCACGCCCTCCGGGGTGACCGCGGCAAAGGTAAGCTCTGCGGTCCCGTCCCCCCCGTCCCCCCCGTCCCCGTCGAAGGTGATGTTTTTCGCCGAAGGGGTGAAAACAACGGGGCTGGTGGAGGTCTCCTTTGCGATGGAGGTGCCGAAGGAGGTGTGTCTGCCGGGAATCCGGGCGAGGTCCACGGCCCCTGAGCCGGTCTCACGCGCCTGAGTGTATCTCTTCAACTCCCACTCCTTGACCGCCCCGCCGTGGTTCGTGAAGACCGCCCTGTAAAGAGGCGTGTCCACCGTGGTGAGAACCTCGGTAAAGGTGATCTCCGGCTCTTTTGGCGCCTCGCCTGGCATGGCCTCCCCGGGCGGCGACACACCGGGTGCGACCTGGGCTACCTTTTCCGGGGCGGCTTTTTCAGCCCTTGTCTCGGCCGGCCGGGGCGGATAGACCTTCTTTATGATATAGGGATAGAGGAGGAGAATGCCTATGGAGATTATTATGGCTAAAAATGCCTTCTTGTCCATTTATCCAGATGACCTTTTTATGTTTTTTTAAAAACGCCCGCGCAGAAGGTGGCCTCGTGGGGGACGGGGTCGAAACCTCCGGGGTTCAGGGGGTGGCACCTGGAAAGCCTTCTGGCGGAAAGGAAAACGCCCCTGAGGGCGCCGTGTGCCCGAAGGGCCTCGTAAGCGTATTCGGAACAGCTCGGATAGAACCTGCAACTCGGCGGCAGAAAGGGCGAGACGAGTCTTTTATAGAGGAAAACGACGAGCATTAACGGTTTTTTGATCATGGCCGGTTTTTTTCGCAAAGGACCTTGAGGAGTTCCTCTTCCACGGACTCAAGGTCTCTCAGGGCAGCACCCCTCTTGACGGATACCACTATGTCCACCGGGACCCCGGGTGATATCTGCGTCGTGTTGCGCCTGAAGAACTCCCTTACGAGCCTCTTTATCCTGTTTCTCGCCACGGACGGGCCGACCCTGGCGCTTACGGACAGCCCGAGCCTCGCCGTGGTGAGCCCGTTAGGGAGCAGATGGAGAACGAAGTTCTTGGTGTAAAGCTTTCTGCCGGTCTTGTAGACCCTTGTGAACTCTGCGGGTTTTAGAAGCCTTGAGGCCTTGGGGAACCTTTCCCTCTGGGTCGGCACACCTGTTACTTGCTCATCGAGATCTGCGGGGTGAGACGCTTTCTTCCCTTAGCCCTTCTTCTCTTTATGACCGCTCTCCCGCCCTGAGTGGACATCCTCTCGAGAAAACCGTGAGTCCTGAGTCGTTTTTTTCTGCCCGGCTGGTATGTTCTCTTCATTTTAAAAAGCCCTTGAATCCTCTTTTGTTTTTAGACAATTATACATTAAGACATAAGGTCTTTATTTTTGTCAAGTTTTTTTTCCGGGGGGTCTTTTTTACAGCCTCATGGGCATGATGACGTAGGTGTACTCTTTTGAACCCAGGGGGGAGAGAACTCCCGGGCTCAGGGAGTCCTTGAGGAGTATCGTTACCTTCTCCTCTTCGACGGCCTCGAGCATGTCGATCATGTACCTGGCGTTGAAGGCTATCTCCACCTCCTCACCCTTGTACTCTATGTCGAGCTCTTCGGTGGCGTCTCCAATGTCCGGGCTCGAGGAGGTGAGGACGAGCCTGGAGGGAGAGAAGTTGAACTTCACCCCCTTTATCTTGTCGGAAGAGAGTATGGAGACCCTCTTTAGAGAGGAAAGCAGGGAGGCTCTATCCACGACTACCTCCTTGTCGTTTTCCCTGGGTATGACCTTCTTGTAGTCGGGGAACTCTCCCTCGAGGAGGCGGACGTTTATGAGGGTGGAGTCCTTCTTCATCACGGCGTTTTTCTCCGTTATGCCAAGGAGGAAGCTCGCCTCCTCGCTGTTCTCCTCAAGGAGTTTCTTTATCTCCATCATGCCCTTTCTCGGCAGAAGCACCCCTTTCAACTCTCCTGCGGCAAGTCCTATGTTGTCTTTTTTCTCTATGAGCGCGAGCCTGTGGCCGTCGGTAGCGACCATCTTTATCCGGGACTTCTCCTTTTCGAGAAGAAATCCGTTTATGTTGTAACGGGTCTCGTCCGTCGAGACGGCGAAGGAGGTCTTGTTTATCATGTCCCTCAGGACCCTGTTCTCAACCCCCTGAAGCCCTGTCTCGTCAAAGGCCGGGAACACCGGAAAGTCCTTCGAGGGCAGGCCCATGATGTTGAACTTCGCCTTCTTGCCCTCCACGCGGACCTTGCTGTCCTTGGCGCCCGTTACCTTTATCTCCTCATCGGGCATCTCCTTTACTATCTCGAAGAGTTTCCTTGCGTTTACCGTTACCGAACCCTTATCGGAGACGTTGGCCCCGGTGGAGTCCTTTATGAAGACCTCGAGGTCCGTGGCCAATATGTTTATCCTGCCGTCAGCCGCCTCGAGCAAAACGTTTGACAGTATGGGCATGGTATTTCTCTTTTCGACTATACCCTGGACCCTCTGGAGTGTTTTGAGAAAATCTCCTCTGTCGATGACGAACTTCATGCGCTATCTCCTCTTATAAATAAATTATTAGTAGTATAAAGCAGTAGGTGCTGTGAAAAGGTTGATAAGCCCGCAATCAGCTGAAAAACCGCGGAAAAAACCTGCCACCCCATGTTGATAAAACGCCCATTCTTATCAACCCTTTTAACAACAGGGAAGGTCCTGGAAAAACCGGGCCCTGTTGCCAACAGCAAAAGGGCGGATATCAACAGTTCACCAACAGCTCGACAGGGGAAAAGGGCCCCGGGCTAACCCACGCCGAGCAGGACCTCAATGGACTTGACGGTGTTTTTAAGCTCTGTGTTTTCCTTGATTCCCTTTTCTATCTTCTTTACGGCATGGATGGCCGTCGAGTGGTCCTTGCCGCCGAAGGCGGCGCCTATCTCGGGGAAGGAAAAGCCGCCGTATTTGCGCGCCAGGAACATGGCTACCTGCCTGGGGAGCGCCACGGTCCTGTGCCTCCTCTTGGACCTCAAGTCCGAGGACTTTATGTTGTAGAACCCGGAGACCACCCTCTGAATCTCCTCCATCGTGAGGAGGCGCTCCTCTTTTTCCCTCAGGAGGTTTTTCAGCGCCTCCTTGCTCATGGTAAGGGTTATCTCCTGGTTGGTGAGAGAAGATACGGCCAGGATCCTGTTGAGATAACCCTCGAGCTCCCTGATGTTCGACCCGCTTACCGAGGCGAGCCATGCGGCCACGTCGTCGGGCAGGGAAAAGCCCTCGATAGAGGTCTTGCTCTTCAATATCGCTATCTTGGTCTCCGTGTCGGGCGGCTGTATGTCGGCCACAAGGCCCCACGCGAACCGGCTCCTGAGCCTCTCCTCGAGGCCGTCTATATCCTTTGGGAACTTATCGCTCGTGACTACTATCTGCTTGTGGTTCTCGTAAAGGGCGTTGAAGGTGTGGAAGAACTCCTCCTGGGTCCTCTCTTTCCCGGCCCAGAACTGTATGTCGTCTATAAGCAGGACGTCCACGTTACGGAACCTGCCGCGAAAATCCGCCATCTTCTGCCGGCTCACGTAGTTTATGAAGTTGTTCATGAACCGCTCGGAGGTGTAGTAGTAGACCTTGGCAGAGGGGGTGTTCTGAAGGACCTTGTGGCCTATGGCCTGAAGCAGATGGGTCTTGCCGAGCCCCACCCCGCCGTATATGAAAAGCGGGTTGTATTTGCTCGCGAGGTGGTTTGCCACGGCGTAACAGGCGGCGTGGGCGAAATCGTTCGCCTTTCCAACCACGAAGGTATCGAAGGTATACCTCTGGTTGAGGCTCGGAGAGGGGGGAGAGGGGGGAGAGGATGAGGACGAGGACGAGGATACTGATTTGCGTGCCTTGGAGGGCTTTTGCTCCTTATTCGCCGTCTTCCTCGCCCCGGACACCGGCTCGTCTTCCTTTACCTTCCAGAGAAGCTGGATTTCCCTTCCCGATATCCTTCTCAATATCTCCTGTATGAGGAGCTCGTAGTGCTCTCTTATCCACTCGTGGAAGAACCTGTTGGGGGCCTCGAGGGTCAATGTCTCCTCGCTTGAGTCCGCCACCTTTATGGGACGAAACCACGTGGAAAAGTGCTGCGGGCTCACGTGTTCCATGACGCCTTTAAGGCACTCTTTCCAGAGGGTGTCATGGTCCATGGCGGCCCCGGGTGTTGCAAATAAGACGGAATTATTCACAGGGTTATCCACATCTGTTGATAAGTGTTTGGGTCGTGAGGTATGCCACTTTATCAGAGTCGGGATTGCATTTCAAGGATTTTAATATTTTGGGTGAAGAAAGGTAAAACCTTTTGATTTAATTGTTGTTTCTGTGTAGAGACGGGCCTCTTTACCGGCAGAAAAAGGGGTTTTTTTTGAAAAAATTTTTACGGGTATAACCCGCGCACCCTGATCGCCTCGGCCACTCTTCCCACCCCTAATACCGTTGCCGCGGTCCTCAGGTCTATCTTCTTGGCGAGGGAGATTTCGAGGACTTCACGGTAGGCCCTGGTCATGATGCCGTCGAGTTTTTCCTTTATCTCCGTCTCCTTCCAGAAATACCTCTGAAGGCCCTGGACCCACTCGAAATAGGAGACCACTACACCCCCGGCGTTGGCGAGAATATCGGGTATGATGAAGACCCCCCGGTCGTTCAACTCGCAGTCGGCCTCGTTCGTGATGGGGGTGTTCGCGCCCTCGGCTATTATCCGCGCCCTGACGTTCTTCACGTTCCCGCCGTGTATCTGGCCCCCCACGGCCGCGGGTATGAGCAGGTCCGTTTCCACGCCGAGGAGCTCTTCAACGGTGAGGTTCTCCGTTTCGTTACAGTCGGTGAGGAGACCCGTTTCCCTCTTGTGGGCCCTTACGCACTCTATATCAAGACCGTTCGGGTTCAGGATAGCGCCCCTGGAGTCGGCCACCCCTATTACCTTTGCCCCCATGGAGTCGAGGATGGCGGCGGCGTTGTAGCCCACCTGGCCGAAGCCTATTACCGTGACCCTCAAGCCCTCCATGGGGATATTCAGGTGCTTGAGGCTCTCGGCAACGGTTGTCACAAGCCCGTCGGAGGGGGCAGTCCTTCGGCCCAGCGAGCCTCCGAGGGAGATCGGCTTTCCCGTTACCACCTCGGGTACGGCGTAGCCCTTCATCATCGAATAGGTGTCCATGAACCAGGCCATTACCTGCTCGTCCGTGTAGAGGTCGGGGGCCGGGATGTCAATTTCCGGGCCTATGACGGGAGAGAGCTCGTAGGCAAACCTCCTGGTAAGCCTCATTATCTCCCTGCGGCTCATCACACGGGTGTCGCATGCCACCCCTCCCTTGGCCCCGCCGAAGGGCACGTCCACCACGGCGCACTTCCACGCCATGAGCGCGGCCAGCGCCGTCATCTCGTCCACGTTCGTCTCGGGGTGGTACCTCAGCCCCCCCTTTCCGGGACCCCTGGCGAAGTCGTACTGGACCCTGCATCCCGCGAAGAACTTCATCTCGCCGCTGTCCATCTCCACGGGGACCGAGACAGTCAAGGTCCGCTTCGGGATCCTCAGGCGCTCGTAGATGCCTTCTTCGAGGTCAAGATGCCTGTTCGCCTTTTCGAGATTGTCGAGGACTTCCTGGAAGTAGCTTTTAACTGGTGCCATGAGATGCAACCTCCTGAGGGGAACTTTTTGTAAAAAGTTCCCCTCAGACTCCCCTCAAAAACTTTTAGCTGTTTATCCCCTGGCGGGAGGCCCCCTCTGGCGGGAAATCCCTTCCACGGGGCCTCCCGCCAGGGGATAGCCAAAAGTCTTTGAAGGGGGGTTCGGGGGGAAACTTTCTTCAGAAAGTTT
>DATEAM010000218.1:0-3472 GCA_035288385.1 Thermodesulfobacteriota bacterium | reverse complement strand
TTGCGCCTGCTTACAACCCATAGCTCTTTATCTTGTAAAGTAGTGCGCGCTGGCTTATCTCAAGAAGGGCGGCAGCCCTGGTCCTGTTGTTTTTGGTCTTATCGAGGGCCCTTTTTATCAGGTCCCTCTCGAGGGTCTCCTGGGCCTTTTTTATGGAAAGGTTGTCCGCGGCCAGCTTCTGGGAGGGATCCCAGGGAGGGGAAGCGAGGCCGATTGGAAGGTCCTCCTTTTTTATCGTACCAGAGTCATCGAGGATGATCGCCCTCTCTATGGCGTTTTCAAGCTCGCGGATGTTGCCGGGCCAGGCGTAGGATACAAGGGCGGCGAGTGCCTCGGGGGAGAGCCCCTCTATCGTCTTGGCGAACTTCTTCGAGTACTTTTGCACGAAATGCCCGGCAAGGGCCTCGATGTCGCCCTGCCTGTGCCTCAGGGGCGGCAGCTCTATCTCTATGACGTTAAGCCTGTAGAAGAGGTCTTCTCGGAACCGCCTCTCCTTCACCTCTTTTCTAAGGTCCTTTACGGTGGCGGCCACGACCCGGGTGTCTATGGTTACCGATTTCGTGCCCCCCACCCTCCTTATCTCGTTCTCCTGCAAGACCCTCAGGAGCTTTACCTGGAGCTCCATTGGAAGCTCTCCGACCTCGTCCAGGAGGATCGTCCCGTGATCGGCCTCTTCGAAGAGCCCGGTCTTGTTCCTGTGGGCGTCGGTGAAAGCGCCCTTGACGTGCCCGAAGAGCTCGCTCTCGAGCAACGCGGCCGGTATGGCCCCGCAGTTTACCGCCACGAAGGGCCTCTGGCTCCTCACTCCGCTCGTGTGTATCGCCCTGGCGACGAGTTCCTTGCCCGTGCCGCTCTCGCCGGTTATCAACACCGTGGTAGAGTAGTCTGAGACCTTTTTAACGAGCTCGAGTATCTCGAGCATCTTCGGGTCGCTGGTTATGATGTTGCCCGTGTCGTACTCTTTCGTGGCCTCCTCCTTCAACCTCATGTTCTCTCTCTTGAGCCTCTCCCTCTCCTCTGCCTTCTTAAGAGTCAGTATTATCTCGTCTGCCTTGAAGGGCTTCGATATATAGTCGTAGGCGCCGAGCTTCATGCACTCGATGGCCGTGTCCACCGTCCCGTAGGCGCTCATCATTATCACCGTCTGCTCTCTTTTTTTCTCCTGGAGGGCCTTGAGGAACTTGAGGCCGTCCATGCCCGGCATCTTGATGTCGCACAGGACGAAGTCGAAGTCGTCGGCATCGAGCCCCGAGAGGGACTTTTCGGCATCGGCGTAGGCCACGGGGTCGTAACCCTCCCGCTTGAGGATCACGGAGAGCATGTGGCGCATTGACTCCTCGTCATCGATTATCATTACCTTCATACTACTTCCCCCCTTGACGGCAGTTTAACTGTAAAGGTGGTGCCCCTTCCGACCTTTGTCTCAAGGTCTATCTCGCCACCGTAGGTTTTTATTATGCTGAGGCAGACGAAGAGCCCGAGGCCCGTGCCTTTTCCCACCTCCTTCGTGGTAAAGAAAGGGTCGAATATCTTCTTGGCGTCCTCCGCGGCTATCCCCGTCCCCGTGTCGGTGATCCTTATTACAACGAAGTCCTTGAGCTCGGGCCCCCTGGCGCTCGAAAGAGGCAAGTCCCCGGCTCTCCTCTTCGGGCGCCGGGGGCTGTAGGCGAGGTGCTTTTCAACGGCCGTCGCGAGGGTTATCTCCCTCCTCTTCTCCCTGGCCATGGCCTGAGCGGCGTTTACAAGGAGGTTTACGAGGACCTGGCGCAGCTTGCCCTCGTCTATCATGACGCCCGGGATCCTCTCGCCGAGGCGTGTCGTCACGGTGATGCCCGTAAAATCCCTTTGCATCTCGAGGTCGGAGACACTCTCCCTTACCATGCGGTTTACGTCGACCGGTGCGGCCGGCCTGGCGGCGGGTTTCGACAGCTCGAGAAACTCGCGCACTATGGCGTCGATCCTGCCGAGCTCTTTCACTGAACGCTGGAGTATCTCCATTTCCTCTTCCCTGCTGGGAAGGCCCTTTTCGAGTATGTCGAGATAACCGCCCAGGGCGCCCAGAGGGTTTCCTATCTCGTGGGCGATGCCCGCGGCGAGCCTTCCCACCGCGGCCAGCGTTGAGGACTTCAGGAGCTCCCCCTGGGTCGAGACGAGCTCATTGTTGACCCTCTCGAGGGTCCTTATCTCGTTCTCCAGCCGTTCGGCCATGGTGTTGAAAGAGGCCGCAAGAGTGCCTATCTCGTTGTCCACGGAGACGTCGGCCCTCTCTCCGAGGCCCCCGCCGGCTATCCTCGTGGCCGTGTCCTTGAGCTTCCTTATGGGTTTTACTATCGAGCCCGAGAGGAAATAAAAACCAAAGGCTATTATTATGGAGGAGTCGAGGAGCGCGTATAGCAATAAGAACCTCCTTACCCCGGCCATGTCCTCGTTTATATCGGTAAGGGGTACCGTGAAGTCTATCTGCCCCGCGCCCAACCCTTTTCCCCCGCCCTCCCCTGCCCCCCCTGCTCCCACGGTCCCTGTACCGGAGGCGGAGAGAGAGGCCTTTATGTAAAGCTCTTCACCCGGGCCCTTCAACCATCCTCCGCCGAGCCTCTCCACCTTCAAGTCGTCTGAATAAGATACCGTCGTTCCCCCTTCTTCGGGCAGCTCCCCCTCTTCAAGCAGCGTTTTTCCCGAGGCGTCCGTAAGCCTGAACTCCTTTATCCCGGTCTCTTTGAGGGCAGAGGCCACGAAGCCCACCATCCTTTGCCTTTCCCCCTGGGAGACAAAGCGAACCGAGGCCGCCCTTATGAACGTCACGATATTCTCGGCCTCCACCATCTTCCAGTAAACGGCCCTGTCCTCCACTATCTTTATGCTCATCATCCCGATGAAACCGATACCCGCCAAGGTAATGAGCACTATCCCTATCCCCAGCTGCGCGCGTATGCCGAGATTGAACCTCATAAGAAGGACCCCCCCCTCTATCCCGGGTCTAAACCCCTGCGTAGAACCTCATAAGATACCAGCTTATTATGGCGTCTCCGTAAAAAAGGTATGCCACGGCCCCGATGGCCAGGAACGGGCCGAAGGGGATGGCGTACTTGGTGGACTTGCCCAGAAGGAGCATTATGGCGAGCCCGACGAAGGCCCCGGTAAAGGAGCTGGCGAGGAGCGTAAAGAGGACCCCCTTCCAGCCCTCAAAGGCCCCTATCATTGCCAGGAGCTTAACGTCCCCCCCGCCCATGCCCTCGGTGCCCGTAAGGAGCTGGTAGACCGTGGCGACGACCAGGAGCACCGCTCCTCCCACTACTACCCCTATGGCCGAGTTGACGACCCCCGGGGTGGTCAGAAAAAAGGAGGCCGCGAAACCGATGGGTATACCGGGCAGACTTATGACGTCGGGGATTATCCTGTGCCTCAGGTCTATGAAGGTTATGACTATGAGCGCGGCGGCGAAGACGAAGTAGACGAAAAGCTCCGGGGTTAC
>DATEAM010000217.1:0-12454 GCA_035288385.1 Thermodesulfobacteriota bacterium | reverse complement strand
GCCCCCCCCGGCCTCGTCCGTGAGCCCACAGAAATTCAGTATACCCTTCAACTGAGATATCATTTATTTCAGGCCCGGAACCTATCCCTTGCAGGGCCTGTCAAAGGCCCTTCCCTTTACCCTGAAGGAGTTCGTGACGTCCATCTTGGGGGGCTTCCTCTTTACCCCCTTCATCCTCTGCGCCAGGGCCGTCACTATCACCGGGAGCGCTATGGTGGCGTCCGCGTTTACCGTCACGTGCCTCGATTTCCTCGCTATCTTTCCCCAGGACTGGGCCTCTTCGAAGGTGCACCCGCTAAGGCCCCCCCAGTGGGGGGAGTCCGCTGTTATCTGGACGGCGTATTTGTGTCCCATTACGTTCCTGCACATGAGGTCCGCCGTGACCTCGGTCTGCTGTATGAAGTTCTTTGGCGTGCCTCCTCCCACGAAGACCACCCCGGTGGCGCCCGAAGAGGCGAGGTATGCCGTCTCCTTGACGTCTCCTATGAGGTCGAAGACGAAGTGGTCGGGGCCGTCCTCGAGGGCGAGGGCTATGCCCACGGACGAGTCGGCTACCGCCGGACAGTAAATGGGCACACCGGAGTTGTACGCCGAGGTAATTATACCCTCTTTCTTCGCCCTCCTCGAGAGGTCTTTGCCGAGGAGGCGGAAAAACTCCCTCGTGGTGGTGGGTCGCCTCGGGAGGGTCTTGGCGAAGTTCAAAATATACCTGTCGGACTCGTGGAACTCCTCCTCGGCGGCGAAGACGTCGTACATGCGGTCTATGCCAGCTTCCCTGAGCTCGTTGTCGTCTATCTTATGGGTTCCCTGCCAGTGGAAGCTCCCGGCCGTTTCGTGTATGTCGTGGAAGAGGTTCGCTCCGGTGGAGACGAGGCAGTCTATGTACCTGTTCTTTATGAGGTATACGACGACCTCGCGCATCCCGGCCGGGACCATGGCGCCGGCGAGCCCGAAAAAGACGGTCGTCCTTTTCCTGAGCATCTCCTCCCATACGTCTACGGCCGTGGAGAGGTTCCTGCCCTGGAAGGCCGTCTCGCCCATCCTCTTGACGAGGTCTGAAATATTCCCCCGCGTCTCTATCTTCACGGGCCTTACGGCCTTTTTAAGATACCTCCTTCTCTTCTTACTATCGAATTCCATCATCCACAAATCCTTCCTTTTATTTTTTCCGACAAATCTTTTTCAGCGCCGTCCGGAGTCCGGGTTCCTCCTAAGTCAAAAGCTTTACCTCACGGCCGCCCACGTCCTTGATCCTCAGGCCCAGGCTCTTTGACCCGCCCCACTCGTCCACATAGGGGGAGAAGGCGACCCTGTAGCCCTCGCCCTCGACGGGATGGAGTGAGGCCAGCCCGAACCCTATGCCGCCCGCCGCGCGGTCCTTGTGCCTGAGCCTGAACTTCAGGTGCCTTCCGCCCACGACCTCGGTCCTTATGATATGCGTGTCGGCGAGGCAGAAGAGGGGCTCCCGGTTCTGCATCCCGAAGGGCGAGAGGGTCTCAATCTCCGAGATGAGCCTGAAGTCCACGTTCTCGAGGTTCACGGCGGCGTCGAGCTCCATCTCGGGGATAAGGTCGTCATCGGTTATCGAGTCGTTAAGGTGCCTTAGGAACATGTCCCTGAAGTCCTCGAGCCTGTCCTTCCTGACGGTAAGGCCGGCGGCGGCCTTGTGCCCGCCGAACCTCTCTAAGTGCTCCTTGCAGGCCTCGAGCCCCTCGAGTATGCTGAAGGATTTTATCCCGCGCGCCGAGCCCCTTCCCTGCTCGCTGTCCACGGCTATCATTACCGCCGGTTTCGCGTACCTCTCCACGAGCCTCGAGGCGACGATGCCGAGGACCCCGGGGTGCCACCCCTCGGAAAATAGCACTATCCCCTTGTCGTCAAAGTCCTCTCCGAGGATGGCCACGGCCTCGTTGAAGATTTCCATTTCTATTTTCTGTCTCGCCGTGTTTTCGCCGTCGAGCTCTCTTGCGAGGGCGGCGGCCTCCCGGGAGTTTTCCGTTACGAGGAGTTTAAAAGCCGCCTCGGCCTGTGCGACCCGGCCCGCGGCGTTTATCCTCGGGGCGAGCTGGAAGGCTATATTATAGGCGTCTATCCTGCCGGGCCTTATGCCCGCCACGTCCTTTAAGGCCTTGAGGCCCGCTCGGGCCGACCTTTCGAGCTCCTTTATGCCGAAGCTTACGAGTATGCGGTTTTCGTCGATGAGGGGGACCATGTCGGAGACGGTGCCTATGCTTACGAGGTCGAGGTACTTCCTGAGATTAGGCTCACCCGAGACGAACCCCCCGGCTTTCCTTAAGCCCGCCCTCAGGGCCATGACTAATTTGAAGGCCACGCCCACGCCGGCAAGCCCCTTGAAGGGAAAGGTACAGCCCTTCTGCTTCGGGTTTACGATCGCGCAGGCGGGCGGGAGTTTTTCGCCCGGTTCGTGGTGGTCGGTTACTATGACGTCCACCCCGAGGGAGTTGGCGAATGCTATCTCCTCGTTGTTCGTGATGCCGCAGTCCGTCGTGATTATGACCCGGGTGCCCGAGCGGTGGAGTTTTTTTATGGCCCCGGCGTTAAGCCCGTAGCCCTCGGAGATCCTGTCCGGTATGTAACAGGTAGTATCAACGCCGATCTCCTTGAAGAAGAGGTGGAGGAGTGCCGCCGAGGTAGTACCGTCCACATCGTAGTCCCCGTAGACCGCTATCCCCTCTCTCGCCTCGATGGCCTTCAGGATGCGAGAGACGGCCTTGTCCATGCCCTTCATAAGAAAGGGGTCGTGGAGGTCCTTGAGATCGGGCCTTAAAAAATTAAAGGCCCTGTCACAATCGACAAGGCCCCTGTTTATCAAAAGCTGGGCCGTAAGGGGAAGTATATCGAGCCCCCTGGAAAGCACCTCCTGGAGGGCCTTGTCGGCCGGGCTTACTTTCCAGCGTTTTTTCGTCTCCAATTCAGTATCCGCTCCTGTACCAACTCCGTCGCTCTTAACGCAGACCCATGTGGAGTATTCCTTGAGAGAGATTAGCGCCCCACGCCCCACGCCGCCCGCCCCACGGGAAAGGTCCCTATCGCCCGGTGAGCCCCTATGCCCACCTCCCCCCCGGCCCCCCCGGCCCCTCCCACTCCCCCGACTCCCCATCGCCCGCCCCCTTATCTTTGTTTGGCAACCGATCGCCCGTGGCCTGTGTTGAAGGCCGGGCGGAAAAACGGCCGGGGAGAAGGCGGAAATGAAGATGGAAATCCAGCCGCGATTATTTTACAGACAAACATATTGAAGGTCAAGGGTTGATTGTTTTTTAAGAAACTTTTTAAGGTCGCAAAACTTTTACGACGGATGGACGCGTTAGGTGGAAAAGACCATCTGGAGACGCAAGGGAAAACAGACGTCCGAGCCCCTTGGAATCCTTCGGGACAGAAACCCGAGGCTTATCGCGGGAAGTCCTCGAGGATCCTCGCGACCTCGGCGTTCTCAAGGTGCTCCTGGAGGAAGGGGACTATAGACGGGTGTTCGGACTCGCCGTTTATCTCCTTTCGTATCACCTTTATGAAGGGGCGCACCACATCGGGGTCGAACTGCCTGTCGTAATTCCTTTTTACCTCTTCCATGGCCTCCCTGAAGGTGAGTCTCGGGCGGTAGGGCCTGTCGGTGGTCATGGCGTCAAAGGCGTCCACGAGGGCCATGACCCTGGCGCCCAGAGGTATCTCCGCCCTCTCGAGCCTGTCGGGATAGCCGCTGCCGTCGACCTTTTCGTGATGGTTTCTTGTCATGAGGGGTATCCCCTTCCAGGGGAATTTTATCTTGGAGAGTATCTCGTAGCCCACCACGGGGTGCGAGTTCAATTCCCTGCACTCCATGGACGTAAGGGGGCTCGCCTTGTTTATTATGGACTTGTCCACGGCGATCTTTCCTATGTCGTGAAGGAGCCCCGCTATCCTTATGCCCTCGACGTCGCCCTCATTCCAGCCCATCTCGCCGGCCAATACGGCGCAGTAGGAGGAGACCCTGTGGGAATGGCCCTTGGTATAGGCGTCCTTGGCGTCTATGGCGGTGGCGAAGGCGTGTATGGTGTCGTAGTATACGCGGCTCAGGTTCTTGTAGAGCTCTCTGTTCTCGTTGTACTTGGAGATGAGTCGCGTAAGGAGCGTTTGGCTGTGGAGGCTGTAGGATATCTGCTGGGCCATGACCGAGAGGAGCCGCATGTCGTAGTCCGAGTAATCCTCGCCGGAGAATTTTTCGTTTATCGCTATGAGGCCGAGGAGCTCGTCTTTCGTGACGAGGAAGACGACGAGCCTCGCGGAGAGTCTATCGAGGGTCTCTTTGCCGGGTCCGAGCATCCTGACTATGGGCTCCTCTCCGGCGAGGTCCACGGGGGCGGTGCACTTGAGGGCCTCCTTCAGGGCCGCGTCATTCAGTTTCAATTCGACCCCGCCCCCCCCGGCCCCCCCGGTCTGGCCCATTTCGGGGAGCCCCTTGGAGGCCACGGGGCTAAAGAGCCTCTTTTCACCGTCATAGCTGAAAATGACCCCCTTCGAGGCGGAAAAGGTGCCCATCACCATGAACAGAGAGGCCTTTACGACCCTTGAAAACTCCCTGGGCGAGGTCACCTCATCACCGAGCTCAGCAAGCGTGTTCAGATGGAATACGAGTCTTTCGAGGCTTAGTTCGGTTCCCACAGTCTCCTCCTTGGCTTGGCGCGGATTCATCATGTTCAGTGCCATCGCTTAAAGCGCTAAACGAGCAGGTCGCTCCCGGGTTCTTCGAATTCCTTGAGTGCCTCGTCCTCGGAGTTAAAGACCTGGATATGCCTGGTGATGCCCACGAGGTCTATGATGTCGTAGTTTACCTTCTTCAATCCCGAGAAGAACACCACCGCCTTGCAGTCCCTTACCTTCTCTATCAGTCCTATGAGTATGGATACCCCTATGGAGTTTATGAGGTCTGTCCCCGAGAAATCGATAAGGATCTTCTTGGCGCCCTTTTTAAGGAAGGCCTCGCACATGTCCTCAAGCTTCTCGCCCTCTATGTCGTTGATGTAGTTTTCTGCGTAAAGGATGACCACATCGCCGAGAACCCTGAAGCTATCGCGCCCCTCTTTCATCCCCCTCCTCCGGTTTCTTGATGAGGTACTTTACGAGGACGATCCTGGTTCCGCCATCGAGCCTTTCGAACCTTACCTCGTCCATGAGCCCCTTCATCAGCTCCATGCCCCAGCCCCTCTTGTGCGGCAGTCCGCCCTGGTCGCGGCCCGTGGGCTTCAAGAGCGTCTCGTCGAAGCCAATTCCGGCGTTCGATACATACACGGTAAGGCGGTCGGCGGCGGCCACGAACCTCAGGTGCACTCTGGTGGAGCGGTCTTTGCTGTGCTCGAAGGCGTTGATGCAGGCCTCGACGAGGGCGGCCTTGATCTGGCCTATGGCCTCCTCGTCGAAGCCCATCTCGGTGGAGATCTCGCCGGCGGCCCTGGCGGCGACGAGCTCGGCCTTTTTGCTCGCGGGGAGGACCACCTCGAACTCCTTGTCAGGGAGGAGTCCCGTCGCCGTCTTCTTAACGCCCGTGGGGGCTGCGAGGTTCTTCCTTAAAAGCGAGAGCTGCTCGGCGGCGGTGGAGTACACCCCGTCGCGGTCGAGCCTCTCGGCGGCCTCTTCGCTGAAACCCCCGCGGGCCACCATCCACTTGACGACCCGGGCCGTACGAAAGCCGTCAACGAGTATGGAGGCCCTGCGGATAAAGTTCTCCACGTCCCCCATGTTCACCGGTGCCGCGGAGTCCTTCACGCCCACGAGCCAGACTACCTCGCTACCCGAGTCGTATCTCCTGTTGTGGAAGCCGTGGGCGATGAGGATACGGGGGCCCGTCTCGTTCTTCTCCATCCCGGCGGCATCAAAGCACCCTGTGATGCACGGGAGGGTTACCCCCTGGTGGGCCTGGGTGGGCTGGTGGGGCTGGGGGGGGTGGTGGGGCTGGGGGGGGTGGCCGGGGAGGCTCCCTTTATCGTCTGATCTGAGCGTTCGCGCAAAGGCGCCGTGCCTTAAAAGCAGCCCGGGGACGGTCTGGCCGTCAAAGGATTTTAGAGCGGCGGCGAGCTCTTCGGCGAGCCTTGTCCTGAGATTATCGCTTGTCCGGACAAAACCCTCTTTGAGGATATCCCTTACGAGCCAGGTCTTCACCTCTTCTGGGCTCTTGCCCTTTACGCCCGTCGAGTAGATGTATTCTATGAAGTCCTCGGTAACCCTGTCCCCCTTCCAGGCGACGGTCCCGAGGTCAAATTCCAGGAGGTTCATGGAGGCGAGCGCGTCCAGGGTTGCCGAGAGCGCCGCCTCGTTTAACCGGAACCTCTCCATGAGCCGCTCCCGGGTCACGGGGCCCTCGGATTTGACGCAGGCCCTCAAGACCCTCAAGTCAACAACGCCCTTAAGCGCCGAGCGCAGGACCGAGGAGATGGAGCCCGTGGTCACGGCCTCGACGTAGAGCCCGGCGAGGTTTTTAAGCCCCGTAAGCCCCTCGCCCTTTCTGTGGGCCGCCCATATGATGTTCTTCATGTACATGGGGTTGCCTTCGAGCCTTTCGGCGGCGAGCCCGAGTATCTCGGCGTCGAAGCCGACTCCCCAGGCCCTGCACAGCTCTGCCATCATCTGGGAGGCGTCGCCGGGGGAGAGCCCCTTCAAGTCCATGGTCTCCACGTAACCTCCGGCAAGGCCCTCAGGGGGCAGTGTGGTGGAGGAGACCGAGGCGGCGAAGGGGCCCATCGAGAGGGCCTCGGAGAACTCTCCCGTTATGCCCCGCCCCTTCGAGTCGAAACCTATCTCTCTCGATTTGTCGAGGTCGTCGAGTATGAGGTAGACATTGATGCCCGAGATCTTCGCCACAGAGGCCGGCATGGAGGCGGCGTTTTTGATGGCGGCCCTGCTGTCGGAGGCCCTTCTGGCCTCCAGGTGCCTGGATACGAAGGCGGCGAGGTCCAATTGGTCGTTGTCCAGGAGAAGCCTCTCGAGGCCCCCGGCCGTGGCCTGGAGCGTTGCCATCGAAGGGTCCCTCCTGGTAAAGGAGAGGTACTGCTTTACCACCTCTTTTATGTAGTCCTCGGCGAACTCCTCGGCCGAGACGGAGTCCTTGAATTGATAATAGACGGGGATGACCCTCGAGTTGGTCCAGAAGAGCTCGCGGTGGACCCTCCTCAGGACCTCGGTCTTTCCGGTCCATCTCTTTGCGGAAAGTATTATGCCCGGGTGCCGGTGATCCGGGTCCGAGGCCGAGGCGACCATATGGTCGATGAGGGAGGACCTGCCGAAGAACTCGCTGTCCGGACAGGTGTTGAAGATCGACCTATCCTTCATATACCTCGACCCTGTTTTTGCCCCCGCGCTTGGCCCTGTACATGGCGGCGTCGGCGTTGTTTACGAGCTCGTCTATGGTGGAGGCGTCCAGAGGGAACTCGGAGACGCCTATGGATATGGTGGGACAGTGGGCGAAGAGTCCTTTTGTTTCCTTGAGGTCTTCCACCCCCTTTCTTATCCTCTCGGCTATCACGCAGGAATCGTTCTTGCCCGTGTGGGGCAGTATCACGGCGAACTCCTCTCCCCCGTACCTGACTACGACGTCCATGGACCTTACGGCCTCTCTTATGCTCCTTGAGACGCGCCTCAGGATTTCGTCCCCGGCGAGGTGGCCGTACCTGTCGTTGAAGGCCTTGAAGTTGTCCACGTCTATCATGAAGGTGGAGAAGCGTTCGTCGTGGCGCTTTACCCTCTCGGCCTCCTCGAAGAGCCTCTCGCGGAAGAACCTGCGGTTGAAGAGACCCGTCAGGGGGTCGGTCATGGAGATGGTCTTCAATTCCTCGCTCATCGTATAATAGGCGCCCCTTTCGAGGGCTATGGTGGCGTAGTTGGAGAAGGAGAGGAGCAGGAGGAGGTCCTCGTCGGTAAAGACCTCCCCGGAGAGCTTGTCGGATACGTTAAGCACCCCTATTACCCTGTCCTCGAGCTTCAGGGGGAGGGATATGAAGGACTTGGTCCTGTACTTGGGCATGCCCTTTCTCCAGGGGACCTCCCTGTCTATGTCCCTTACGACCAAGGGGATCCCCCGGGCGGCAGTTGAGCCGCAGATGCCCTCGCCCACCCTTACCTTCACGTGGTTGGCAATGCTCTTCTCCATGCCCTTCGAGGCCTTTATGCTCAGGACCTTGCCGTCGTTGTCGAGTATCATGAGGGAGCCTCTCTCGGCCCTCAGGAGATCCGTGGACTTTCCGAGTATCCTCTCGTAGAGGACCTCGCGGTCGAGCACCGGGGCGATGGACTTATATACGTCAAGGAGGGCGTAGAAACCGTCTATCCACTCCGCCTCGCCTCTTACGACTCGCGGGTGCTCGGCCTCCTTGCCCGCTCTCAGGGGTTTTACGGCACTGACCCCCCCTGCCACCCCGACCCCCCCTGCCACCTCTGCCACCCCAGGCACCCCTGCCGACCTCGCAGCCCTGTCCTCCATGCCCAGGGATGTGGCGTAAAGGGATTTTAAAAAGGGTACGGCGAGGTTGTTCATTATCTCGGGAAGGGTGAATATGGCGCTTCTGGGGATGGTGTTGAGGCGTTTTTTAAGACCTTCGAGGAGGGCTCCGTCGATGTCAAGGTGCTTCGAGCCGGAAATAAACTCCCCGGTCTCGCCGTTTTGAAGGTACGCCCTTCCGCCGATTATGACGAAGGTGGTCTCCGGGTCGAGGTTTACCGGGACGGCGAAGACGTACTGGTTCGTGTGGCATTTGAATACGCGGGTCTTCTGCTCCCTGGTGACCTGCACGGCGGCCTTCATGTACTGCTGCCTGCACAGGTTCCGGCCCTCCTCGGTGGCGTTGACTGCGTCACAGACGGACCGGGTCTTTCCTGAGGGGACGACGACGTTGCCGCTGCCGTCATAGAGCTCTATGGAGATGTCGAGGAGGTTGGAGAGCCCCTCCTGGAAATCACGCCACAGCATCAGGTCGATGCGACCCCGCGCGTCTTTCGATGCACTCTTTACGCCCATCTTTTTATTCACGCCCCTTCAAATAAAAACGCCTCAATACCGGTACAAAAGGTACTGAGGCAACGTAACCTCGCCAAAGGGACCCGCCGTGAGACCCTTTTGAAAAAGAAAGAACCGAAAAGCTCAATAGGCATGGAATGGCCTATCAGATATAAAAGATTTTTTTATTTCCGGACGGTAAGGACGCCAGGTTTTACCATTTTTTTAATAACATAAAGCGTGGAGAAACTCAACATCTTTTTACGCTTTCGAGGAGGTTTGGGGCCCTTGAAGGGGTTTTTTTCGTCTACGGGAGGCTTGCGGGTCGACGGTTACCTGAAAAACGAGAAGTGCTTCTCCACCGCGTCCCCCCCGGCCCCGCCCCCCTGGGGAGGCACGCTTATGCGGAGGGTTTCGGCGCCGGGAGCTTCTTCTTCTCCTTCCAGAAAAGGAGCACCGGGCTCGCTATGAAGACCGACGAGTACGTGCCTACGACCACCCCGAGGAAGAGGGCCAGCGAGAAGTCGTGTATCACCTCTCCGCCGAGGACCATAAGGGCGAGCAACACGAGAAGGGTGGTGCCGGAGGTGACGAAGGTCCTGCTCAGGACCTCGTTTATGCTCCTGTTTATGAGGGTGACTATGTCCTCTTTCTTCTCCTTGTGGAGGTTCTCGCGGATCCTGTCGAAGACGACCACGGTGTCGGTTATCGAATAGCCGGCAAGCGTAAGGAGGGCGGTGACTATGAGGAGGTTAATCTCCTTGTCCATGAGGTAAAGGAGCCCCATTACCACCAATACGTCGTGGAAGGTGGCTACAACCGCCGCCACCCCGAACCTGAACTCGAACCTCCATGCCACGTAAAAGAGTATACCCAGGAGCGCTATGCCTATGGCCTTGAGGGCGTCCGTCTGGAGTTTCTTGCCCACCGTGGGGCCTATCTCGGTGGTGGAGTCTACGACAAAGGGGTTTTCGGGAAGGCCCTTCGAAAAGACGGCGCTAATGGAGTCCGAGGTCTCTCTGAGGTTCCCCCGCGCGCCCTTTAGCCTCACGAGGAGCTTGTTCGGCTCGGCGAACTGCTGGAGTCCCGCATCCGGGAACCCGCCCTCTGCGAGCATCCCCCTCACCTCGTCTATCTCAACGGGTCCTTCGAACCTGAACTGTATGGACACGCCCCCGGAGAAGTCTATGCCCATGTTCGCCTTTCCCGTGTATACGGCGAAGACGGCGACGAGGCCTATAACGGCGAACACCGCCGAGAAGGCAAAGGTTATATTTCTTTTCCCGAGGAAATCTATCTTCGTCTGACCGAGTATGTCCACCTTGTCTCCGTACCTTTATTTATTTTTAAATGCTAAGTTTCCTCATCTTGAACTTCTCGCTCTGCACGTCGAAGGCCACTTTCGTGCCCACAAGGGCGGTAAAGAGGTTTATAAGGATGCCGAGGCTCAATGTCACCGCAAAACCCTTTATGGGGCCGCTTCCGAACTGGAAGAGGACGAAGGCTGTAATAAGGGTCGTAACGTGCGCGTCTACTATGCTCCACCAGGCCCTGTCGTAGCCCGCGTTAATGGCCGAGCGCGGGGTCCGGCCGTGCCTGAGCTCCTCCTTTATCCTCTCGAATATGAGGACGTTCGAATCCACGCCCATCCCTATGGTGAGTACTATGCCGGCTATGCCCGGGAGCGTCAAAGTGGTGCTGAGCCAGGCCATGACCCCGAGGAGCATTATGATGTTCAAGAATATGGCGAAGTTGGCGATTACGCCGGAGAGCCTGTAGTAAATGAGCATGAAGATGACCACGAGGAGGCCGCCCAGAACAGCGGCCTTTATCCCGGCCTCTATGGAGTCCTGACCGAGGGAGGGGCCCACGGTCACGTTCTGGATAATGTTGACGGGCGCAGGCAACGCCCCGGCCCTCAATACTATCGCGAGGTCGGCAGCCTCCTCTCTGGTAAAGCCCCCGGATATCTGCGCCCTGCCCCCTGATATGGCGTCCCTTATAACCGGGGCCGAGTGTACATTGCCGTCGAGCACTATGGCGAGCCTTTTACCCACGTTCCGGGACGTTATCCTCTCGAATATGCGCGCCCCGGCGGAGTCGAAGGTCAACGCCACGTAGGGCTCGTTGAACTGGGGGTCGAAGGCCACCCTTGCGTCCGAAAGGGAGTCCCCGGTAAGGGGGACCTCCTTTTTAAGGAGGAAGGGGATCCTGTCCATGACCCCGCCCTCCCCCATTGACTGCTGGTAGAGGACCTCGGAGCCGGGGGGAGGCATGGTGGATAGCGCCCTCACAGGGCTCATCGATTCGTCCATGAGCCTGAACTCGAGTATCGCCGTCTTTCCCACGAGCTCGATGGCCCTCTCGGGGTCCTTTAGCCCGGGGAGCTGTATGGCTATCTCGCTCGTTCCCTGCCTCTGTATGAGGGGCTCGGCCACGCCGAACTTGTCGATCCTGTTCCTTATGGTCTCGATTGCCTGGGAGTGGGCCCATTCCTTGAGCCTCTTTACCTCGTCCTCCACGAGTTCGTAGGAAAGCTCCCCTTCGACGGCGTCCGGGGAGCCGAATATCTGGTAGTCGTCCTCGACTATCTTCTCTATCCTCTTCCCCGTGTTGTCGTCGAAAAACCCGATGCGCATCCCGGATATGCCCGCCCTCGAGAGCGACCTGTAGGGGATGTTCTCTTTCCGGAGCGTGTCCTCTATGGAGTTTACGAGGCGCTGGGTATAGTTCTCGACGGCCTTGTCCTTGTCCACGTCGAGGACGAGGTGCATGCCGCCCTGGAGGTCGAGGCCGAGGACTATCTTCGGGATATTGTCCTTCCAGAAGCCCGGAAGCCTCGCCGAGAGGGGTGTGGAGGGGAGAAATAACGCGATGGCGATGACGGTGAAGGCCGCGAGCAATATAAGACGTAAAAAGATACTCCTCATAAAAACGCTGAATACACCCGGGGGCGGGGGGGCGGGTGGCCGCTACCCGGGGTTTTCCTTTCCGATGTTTTTAGCCTGGACTAACCCTTCGGCTTCCTCGAACCTATGGCGTCCTTGGCGAGCTTTATCTTCACGTTATCGGCGATCTCGACCATGATGCTGTCCTCTCCAACGGAGGTCACGCGGCCGTAGATCCCGCCGGTGGTGATGACGTTGTCCCCCTTTTCGACCTTGCCGAGCATCTCCTTGTGCATCTTCGCCCTTTTCTGCTGGGGGCGTATGAGCAGGAAATAGAAGACGACGAAGATAAGTACGATGGGCAGCATGCCAATGAGCCCGGAACCGGCCGAAGAAGTGGCCTCCTGGGCATAGGCAAGCGCCACTGGCGTTATGGTTATCACCTTGTTACCTCCTTAATGGATTTCTTCATGTCACGACCCGTAAAAAAATCACCGCTCTGAGCCGGCGATGCCCTCGAAGAACCTTCTCTTGAAGTCGGCGAAACCCCCCGCCCCCCCCGCCCCCCCCGGCTCCCCTCCCCCGCCCT
>DATEAM010000216.1:0-12912 GCA_035288385.1 Thermodesulfobacteriota bacterium | reverse complement strand
CCCCGATTAAAGGCGTCATTTCTCTTCACCCTCTTTCTTTATAAATCGAGTTCCCCCCACCTCGACTCGAACTCACGAATGCTATCTTCCACGTCGAGTCCGAGCCTGTAGGAGGCAAGGACCGTGCACATCCCGTTTCTGACCACGTGCGACAGGTGGAGCTTCACGTCATCCGGAAGGCTCCTTATGGTCCTTATGGCCCTGTCTTCGTCGTAGAGCGTCATGACCCCTGGGCGGCACCGTAGAGGTCGGTGACCCTGTTTATCCAGCCCCTCAGGAACCTGGGTGTCCTCCTTGCGAGAGCGCAGTAAAACTCAATCCTCAGGAGGAGGTAATCCCTCCAGTCCGTGGCCCGCCCTCTAAACTCCGACGCCCTTGAAAGGCCCATGTTCACGGCGGTATCGAATACGACGAGGCACATGGGCCATGGAACCACGTCGCACCCGGACCTCTCCCAGTAGTCTTTCCTGTAAATAGCCTTTGCCTCATCCATGGTGAGGTTTTTTATATCAAGCGCCGGGTAGCTCCTCTTCGATATCCCGTACTTTGTCTCCCCCCCTGGATCACTTTTGTCATCTATATAGCCGCCTTCCCACTTTAAAACAAATGCTACGGATTTTTCGAAATTATCATTCATTAAATTCTCCAAAATGTAAGATTCTATGGCAATTTGCACATAAGAGATGACATTTTTTAGCTTCTTTTAGCAATTCATCTTCCGATTTATTTGTAATCTGACTTGAGATTGAAAATTTTTTATTTTTAGGATTTGTATGGTGAAAATCATAAACACCTATCGGATAAATTTTTTGACATTTTTGGCAACGCCCACCTAAAGCTTTGATAAGCATTTCACTTCGAGCTTTTTTTAAAAATTGCTTGTAATGTTGTCTGCATCTGCCTTGCCCACCATTACCTGTTTTAGAGCCACAATCTATACAAATTTTTTTACGAACCCAGATAGGAGTATTTAAATCTTTTCCTTTTCTGTATCTTATATAATGAGCATTACAAAAACCCATTGATAAATAAGCATTGTTGCATCCTGGAACTTTACATTTCTTTAATTCACCTTTAATGGGTCTATCTAAAGAAGTTCCTTTTAAAAATCTTTTATAATGCGCATAACAGAATCCTCTTGCCCTTGCATCTCGATTACACCAATCTATCTTGCATTTCATGATAATGCTCCTTCAAAAAAGATGAAGAAAGATTGTCATGATTTCCTTATTAGTCAATAATCTAAAATTTCAGGTTATTGACGTACCCACCTTCCCACCTGAAGATAAATCTTATGGCCCTTTCGAAGTTGTCCGTCATTACCTGAAGTGCCCCCTTCCCCACCAGATGAACCCGCCAATGAGCATAAGCAGCAGCGTATACACGGCGACCTTGAGGAACGCCCCCCACACCGTGCCCTTGGCGTCGTCCATCCACTCGATCATGCTCTGGATGAACTGGTGATGTATGTAATGGGTTTCCCTGTCCACGTAAAGGGGCGCTATCTCCTCTCTGAGCGCCTCCTTTACGGCGGCCTTTATCTCTTCCCTGTACGGTTCCATATCCCTCTTATTCGGTGGTGTCGAGTATATCCCTGTACCGGGCCCAACCCTCGGCTGAAAGCTCTTCGGCGCTCTTTGTCTTCATGGACCTTACGGCCTCAAGCGAAGCGGTTACGAAGCCCGCCACCTCGCCGTCCGGACCGTAGATCCTCTCGAGGAGGACCTCGCCTTCGAGGCTCTCCGGCACGTCTGAAAACTCGGGTCTTTTCCTGTCTATGATCACGCCGCCTCCTTAAAAGGTCTGGTAATAAACGGTGCTCCCGCCGGCCCCGCCGCTGAAAACCCTCATGTTCGCCCCGTCGCAGTATTTTATCCCGGAGATGTCCCCAGGGGTGTTCGTCCTCCTCCAGCTCCCCCCCACATAGATCTCGAACTGGCAGTAACTGCTCCCTGACTCCACGAACTGGTATACACCTGCCCCCGGAGTCCATGTGGCGCCGTTGGGGATCGCCTGGCTCCCGGTCGAGGCGGGGGTCTTGTCTATCTTGGCGCCGGTAACGGCGTCGTCGGCTACGGATGCAACCTCTTTGCTGTTAACCCCGTCATGGTCGTGCTCCTGGGCCGCGGTGTAGGTCCCGGACTCGCCTGTGAGCTGGCTCTTGAGGTTCTCGATGTTGTCCCTTATCGAGGTTATAAGCGTGGTGTCCAGAGGGCTGTCCGCGTCTACCTGGCCGTCTTGAATGTCGGTCCAGTTCCTTGTTGGCAGGGCCATGGTCTTACTCCTTTAGTTTCGGTATTAGTCCTGTCTACCAGACGTAATCGCCGTTAGCGGTGCCGTTGTTGAGCTTGTTGTCCTCGTCGCCTATATAGCCGTACTCCTTTTCCTTGTCCGTGGCCGAAGGGTAATCGGGGCGGCCGGCGGGCGCCACGAAGCCGTACTTGCGGTACATCTTGGTCTGAACGGCCTCGACCTTGACCTTGTGGGCCGAAAAATCCGGCCTCACGCTCGTAAGCATCACCCTCTCGGAGGACCATGTGCCTGAGCCCTTTGAAAAGGCCTCGTCGGTAGTCAGGTCCTTAAGGTCAGTCGGCTTTATGAACCTCGAGTTGAAGACCACGTTGTTTATGTCCACCTCGAAGGAGACCGTAGAGGCAGGGTCGCGGTAGCGAGAGAGAATCTTGTTGGCAAGTGTAGTTGCGAGGCCCTGCCCGTTCAACGCCGATATGGTTATGGCGTCTGTACCGTTGGCCGAGGGGAGGTAACCCGTCTCCACTATCAGGCGAAGGAATTTGCTCTCGTCCGTGGAGTAGACGTCGAATTTGCCGTCCCGTGAAACGGCTACCGCCTCACCGGGGGTCCCGCCCGGTGGCGTCCACTCGAGGGTGTGCTCTCCACCGGCATCATAGGTGAAGGAGAGTGTACCCGTGCCAGGGCCGTTATTCTTCGAGCAGTGATAGACCGTGACCCCCGTTACGTTCACCGGCTGGGAGAAGGTGCGCGACTTTATCCACTTGGATTTTATAGTCTTCGTCGAGGTCTCGTCCCACCGCGAAGAGTCCTGTGAAGAGGCGTCTACGGAGATAACGGCTGCTTCGAAGTTCTCCTCGTCGTCGGAGCCCGATTCGTCATAATCAAAGTAAACGACCACGCGGTTGAAGAAGTGCTCCTTGTATCCGGACCTCTGGGCAAGAGAATCCTCGAGGATATCCTTCTCATCGCTCCACCCTTGAACGGACTCAACGGGGGCTGGAGGGGCGAAGACCTTGCAGGAGACCTTCTCGCCGTCGTGGATGATAAAGGAGTTCGTCTCCCTCTGGAGTTCGTTAAGATACTTGTTCGCCTCCTCTGGCTCGGTTATCACCCGGCTGAACCTCCAGCCCTGAAGCCACAGGCTTTTCTCCTCGTCGAATTTGTCAGTGTCCACGTGCGCGGGGTCGACTTCGAGCCTGTTAAGGATTATGTCCTTCATTATGTCCACGGGATGGGTGTCCCGGTAATCTATGTGCTGGGTATTGGACTCGTTCTCTTCCGGTATCTTTTTGGACGCGTCCACCAGCTCGTCGGAGACGGTTATCGTCAGCTCGTCCCCCTTGCGGCTCCAGTTGGAGATGACCCCAGTATACGTGGCGGCATAATCCGCGTAAGTGAAGCCCCGTGATATGAACCCGTCCTTGCGTGTCACCCGGCGGTTCTTGAGAAACTCGTCCCTTACCAGGTCCCTGAGATTTTCCCTTCCCGTAATCACCACCTTGAGCTCGCCCCTTGTGGAAAAACCTTTTTCCGTGTCGAGCTTGTTCTGGAGCGAGCTTACGGACTCAAGCAGGGGCAACACCCCCGGGAGCTCGTCGGAGCCAACGGCAAAAACGCTCCCGTCAGCGTGATAGGAGCCGTCGGCAAGGAAGCGCGTCATGGGGGAGGCGTTTCTTGCGTGGTACCCGAAAAGGCGTAAGCCGCCGTCGAGCTCGACTTCGAGAACAACGTTGGGCGTGTTAGCCCTCCGGAGTTCGTCGAGGTATTTTTTTGAAAGTGTGACTGCCATGGTCGGTTAATTGCCGCTCCTTGCCACCTCGTACCAGTAGGAGCCGTCGCATACGAGGGTGAGCACGTCCTCCGTCGAAGTGGTGAAATCGCCGCTCAGGCGCAGGCCCGTCCCGTCCGTCACGGTCAACGAGCCCTGGAATATGAGGGTCGCCCTCCTGCCCGCCCACTTCTTGTCTATGTCCGATATCGCCGTCGTGCCGGAGACCTTGTGGATTTCGCAATCGTCTGCGAGCTGGAGGGTCGCCGCTGAGGCCGCCGTCGGGATGTAGGTGTTGTATACGGGCTTTGCGGCCCCGTAGGAGACGAACCTGTTGTTCGCCTCGTAGAGGCGGTTGGTGCCGGCGATGTTGTAGATGCAGTAGTTGCCTATCGCGGCGAAGGTGTTCCCGGTTATTATCGCCTCGGCGTAGGCGATGCTGTCGATGGTCACCGCGTTTGACGTACCGCTTGCTCCGCCGCCATTGAATTTGGAGCCGATGACGCTGACGACCCCTTCGGCGATATAAATGTGATGCTTGTCGTTTTCCCAGAGGGTGCACCCCAGGACCTGGATCGTGTTCCTCCCCAGTGTATACTTCGGCTTCAGGCTCATGCCGTATCCCTGCCCCGCGGCCTGGCAGCCAATGAGCGTAACCTCGCCGCTCGGGTTTAACGAGGCGTCGTCGGAGACCCTGAAACCCACGGAGTCGTAACTCGGGTGCGCGGCGGCCGGGTAGTCCGCCCCGCAGCTTATGAGCATAACGCTCCTCACCCCCTCCAGGTTGAAACCGTAGCGGTAGCCGTAGGAGAAACAATCGGTGAGCTTGGCCCAGTCGGCCCTGTTTTCGAGCTTGAAGGCCGAGCCGTCCCTGTGGTTCTTGTAAGTGCCGGTGCCCCCCGTCGTCATAAATGGCCAGCAGTGCACGCCCTTTATGTAGCAGACGTCAAAGGCCTGACCAAGGTGTATCCCGTTAATGCAGTCTATGTTGAGATATTCCGCCCTGAACCTTCCGGCCTGGGTTATGCCGGGACCTCCGTCTATGGCCTTGAAGAAGCCGAAGATGGATAGATGCCCGAGATACACCCCTACCCCGTAGTTCGTACCGTCGTTAAGAGTTATAGCGGTGCCCTGCCAGCTCGAAAGGTCAGACTCGCTCTGGGGATAGGTAAGGCCCTGTCTGAAAATATACATGCCTCTCAAGGCAGAATTCTTGCTCATCTTTATGGTGGCCGAGGAGTTGATTATGAGGGCGGAACCGGTATAGCTGAAGTCGCTCTGTTCTTCAGGCGTGAACAGATGGCCCACGATGGCGCAGTTGTTCGGGACCGTTATGTCGCTCCCAATATAGTATCTGCCGGTCCTCGCCAGCCATGCCTGCCCACCCTGCCAGCTTAGAGCGTTAAGGGCGTTCTGTATGGCGGTGGAATCATCCGTTACGCCGTCACCGACTGCCCCGTAAGCCCGGACGTCCACCCATGGGTCTGTCACGTTGGTAAGTTTATAGTGCGTGCCGTCCACGTTGTGCTCGACGGAGGTGAGCCTGTTGAGCGTATCTGTCTTGACAGGGTGCCCGGCGCCCACCATCTCTTCGGTATATAGGATCCTCTGGTCCGCCATCGCTCTATTCCTTTCGCCCTTGTAGGTTTATCGTAATATCCCTGTAAATCCCCCCTGACTTGAAGGGGTTCTTGAACCTCTGGTCCGGCCGCATGAGGAAGACGTCCCCCGGGCTGTTCGCGTGGTCCCAGGCGACGAAGAAGTTTTTAACCCCCGAGGTCTCCCACCAGGACCTTATCCGATCGTAGAGGACGGAATCGGCATTATTGAAAGTCAATGTCATCTGTCTTTCCGTGTACATGGTGTGGATGCCGGCAAGGTACCCGCCCTGGCTTATGTTTACGTTCGCCTTTACTTCCTGGGCGTAAGGGTCGAAACTCGCCGTCGCGTAATCGAGTTCCGTTTTATTGCCCCACAGGCAGATGGTCATCTGGGGCGGGGCCGTATGGCCCGTAATTTCAACCCTCCAGTACCTTCTGGGGCCAGGGCTCGTAAACTCCTTGACGTAGACGGCGTCCGTGGTCACGGCCTCAGGGGCGAAGACCTCGTTTATGTCGAGGGAGAAGTTATCGTCCGAGTACTGGAGAGACACCGTTGCCCCGGCGGTAGCCAGGTTGTGCCCCCATATTACGATATAGTCGGCGTCAGCCGTGTTGCCGGTTCCTGCGTCGAAGGTGATGTAGAGGGGGTCAGTCGTGTCAGCCGCCATCCACATGTTGACCTCGAGCATGTTGTACAGATAGTCCACGCTGTAGTCCCCGGAGCTGGTGGTGGATGTGGCGGCCAGAGTTGAGCCGGGGGTTCCGAGCATGGTGTCGTAAAAGAATTTTACCTTCTCCCAAGCAGCCATTTAGCTCTCCATTACGTTGACCTTTACCTCGATGTTCCTGTCCGAGGCGTCGTTTAATGCCGGGATGATGTCGTTCTCCACTATCTCGGCCCAGTTCTGTTCGCTGAGAGGGTTGTAGATGTTGACGGTAACCGACTGTGTGGAGCTACTCCCCTCATCGAGTGTCGTGGTAACGGGGTATGCCTCCGTGGTACTACCTTCGTATGACGGGCTCCCCGTGCCGGATGAGGATATGGAGGTGGCGCCCCCTGGGCTCGTCGCCTTTATGTTGGCCACCCTCGCCGCCCCGGCGGCCATGACGGCGGCGGCGGCAGCCGCGCCGAGGGCGGGGCCCACGATGGGGATGCCGGCGAGGGCGGAGTAGGCCTCCATGGCCCCCTGGTAGGTCTTTATGGCCGTCTCGGCTATGGAAAAGGCCTTCATCGTCTCGAATATCGACCTGTGGCTCGAGTCAGACGAAGCGGAAAGGTTTTGCATCATGCCGGAGACCGACCCGAAGGTCTCCCATGCGGCCGAGACCTGAAAGTCCCGCCTCTTTTCCGCGTAGGAGAGGGAAAGCTCGGTGTACGCCGCCTCGATATCGGCCTGGGCGGCCCCGGCGCGTATCATCTCCTCTATGACCTGCGTGTTGTAGGACTGGAGAAGGGTTAGCTTGTTCTGATACGCGGCGAATAACCCGTCGGCCTCAGAGTCCTTCTCTTCGGGTTCCGGGGTCTTATAGGGAGAAGCCTCCTCGAGTCTTGCGGGCTCTCTGGCCGTCTCGTTCTTTGCCTTGGCCTCGGCCCATTTCGACTCGAGCTCGATTGTCCGCTCGAGGGCCGTCCCGTAGCTTTCCACCTCGGCGGTGCTTTTGTCGGGCGATGCCTCTTCGAGGCTGCTCCTTATCCTCGACGCCGCATCCTCTGAGGCCGCCGCGGCCCTTTCCATCGTTTCGGAAAACTCGTCCTTCGCCTTTATGACGACCTCTATGTTCCTATCTTCTGCCATCGGACCTTTCCTTTAAATATCTCGCGCTCTCGGACCTGAAGACCTCATAGGCCTCTACAAGCCATGCCGGCTGCCCTCCCCACCCACCTTCGTAGAGGAGGTGCCCGGCCCAGTCCACGAGAAATACAAGCCTTATGATCTCCCTCGTATCGTCAGTTATATAACTCAAGGGGCATTCGTAGAGCCTCAGGTCACCGAGGCTGAATACCTTGACGGCTCCCTTTTCCCCGTGCTCCGCAAGGATCTCTTCCGTATATCCAGTGACGGCCCTCGCCTCTTCCGAGAGGCCCTTCACGTTAAAACAGTTTCTCGCTTCTCTGAGCCTCTCCGTGCAGGTCTTGCAGTCAAAGGGGCTTCCCTCTGAGACGATGAAACTCCAGCGAAAGCCCCCTGTCAGTTTTTTCGCTGACCCTCGAGGAGCCTAAACTGGGACTCCATGGCGCGTATTATCTCGATTATCAAATCCGTATCGGCCGTCTCGAAGAACTCCTCAGGACCGGTCACCTCCCGGTCGCCTATGAAATACCCCGAGACCGACTCCACGTTTTCCACGAACTGCTTTTTCTGGATCCCCTGGCTTATCTCGGCGACCTTCGAGGGGTCCGCGCCCCCCTTCGTCCTTGCCGCTATGAGCCTGGAGTAATGCTGGACCCTTGAGTAGGGGACGAACCTGAGGCTCACGACACATGGGTTCTCGGACTCACGGTTTCCTCCGTATGCCGGTATGTACTCAACGGCAGTGTCCTTATCGAAACTTATAATCGCCATCTCTCTTCTCCTCCGTCTTTTTCAGACCGCGGCGGCCGTATTCTTAAGGAGCAGCCCCACCATGTACCCCGTTGTGTCCTCGTCATAAAGACCTTCGTACTTTAGCGTTATCATCGGGTCCTTCTCGATATTGTACTCGGGCTCGCCTCCGGCGCGCACGGCCCTCGGTATGTCTATGTAGAGGGCGTGGTTTGAGCCACTCCCGGCCTGGGTGCCCGTGTCCCAGTGGAGACACAGGTTCGTCTCCCCCGCGGAGTCTATCCAGTTGTTGAACTCGGTTACGGAGGAAAAGCCGGTTGCAGGGTCCTCCCAGTCTATGGTGAGGTCCACGGAGACCTTGAACTGCCCCATGCGCGTCTTGTCGGGATAGTCGAGGCCAGATAGCCTCAGGAAGTCCTCCATGCCGTTCTCTATCTTCACGGATATCTTATCCGGCCTTATAAGGGTAGCCGAGCCGAAGGAGAGGTCCGTAAAATCGGGGGCAATGCCCGTTCTCGTGATGGTGCCGGTGTAGACCTTGAGGTTATTATAGTCGCACCGGAGGTTCTCGGTGGCAAAGACGGCCGGGCCTGTCTCTCCAGAAACCGTGTCCCTGAACTGGCCGAACATCTCGGCAGTGAGTTTCAGGTGGTCTCCGGCCTCCTGGTCAAATGAGAGGCCCTTTACCCTCCCACCCACGAAGGGCCAGTTCCTGACGGTATCCCCCTCGTTGATATTGAGGTTAAGGGTAAGGGCCCTTGTATCGAGGTTCGCGGCCCCGAAGGGGTCGGGAGCCGGATAAAAGGTATGAGTGTACTGGCCGGTACTCCCGTTCTCAACGGAGGCGGCCTTTCCGAAGAAATGCTTCAGGAGTGTTCCCACCATCCCTGCCGCCGAGCCCGCCTCGGTAAAGAAGGGGGTTTCCACCGTCCCCGACCACCTGCGACTCAACCTCACCACGGCACCGTCGCCCTTGACGGCATCGGCGCCCCTGAACTCCTTTCTCCTCCTGTCATCAAACTCCATTTTCGGGATGCTCGAGCCCAATAGGGGCACGTACCCCACGGTGGCGGCCTCTTTGGTTCCCCTTACCTGCTCTTCCCCGAGCGTCGCGTATAAGATGTTCTTGGCCATCGTCTTTGATCTCCTTTTTCTTTAGTTCGGAGTTGCCTTAAAAAGACCCTTTGCAGTCACCCCCCTCATGCCTCCCTGTACCTTACCGTTAAGCCGTACGTGATTGTCGATATATATTCCCTCTTTTCGACGGTAACACTCCTTGATACCACGCGGCTCACATACAGGGAGTCCTGGAGCCCCCCGTTGTTCAAGGCATCCACCGTAAGTACACTTCTTATGGCGTGGACCCACCTCTGCTGTTCCCTCGTCATTACTACCTGGTCCCGCTCGCTGACAACTACCTTTATCTCGAAGTCGGCCTCGGAGTACCCGGGCCTCTGTCCGTGGGTGTACTCGAAGGTCTCTCCCGTGTAATTGACGGTGCCGAGCGGCATGAGGCTTGCGGGGATGTTTTTTCCGTCGTCATAGGGTGTATGCGAAAAGTGTATCCCCTCGGCCTTCAATACCGTCCTTATGTTGTCCGTTATGGCCTTTACGGTCTCGTAGTTACCCAAAACAATTCTCCCTGAACTTATGGTTGGAGGGGTGGCTGGTGGAGCAAGAATCATCTCCTTCCCATCCTTATTATGTTTATCCTTGCCGAGGACTCGCTTCCCGCTATGTAACCGTCCCCCGAGGTGTCGTACTTGAAGTTTATGCCGTTAAAGGTCTCATCGGCCTTCTTCTCGTACTCCTTCCATAACTCCCACCAGAAGGTGTCGTTATCGGTGACAAGCCCCTTGCACACCTCGGCTACCGAGTAGTATATGTGGACCTCCCTCAGGTCATAGGGGTCGAGCACAAGCTCCGGCCTTTTCCCGAGCCTTATGATCTTCTCCTCTATCTTCTCGAAGGCCCTCTGTATCTCCTTGGAAAAACTGCGTGTAAGGATGTACTTCTCCCCGGCGTCCACACCCGAAGAAAAAGGTGTGGTCGCCACCGTTCCCGTCGAGGGATCGAAGTCCGTTACCTCGCGCGTCTCTTCCTTATCGAGGCATGAGGCAAGGCCGCCCGTAAAGTAACCGGAATCATATCTCTTAAGTTCGGAGTCGACTATCGTGGTCGAAGAGCCGCCTTCCGCCACCCCGTGGACCCTCCAGCCGTTGTCCTTTAACTGCGGGAGTTCCGTTACGATATCCTCGTCGGTTATGACCTTCACGAGCCTCGACTTTACGACGTCGTAGAAGAGGGTGGCGTAATTGGTGGAGGAGTCGTGATCGTAGGCGACAGAGGCCTTGTAGTTCGTCCCTGTCTTCGAGTTCTGCGAGGCAGCCAGGCTGTAGGAAAGGAGGCCGTCCGCGCCCACGGTCATCGTTTCGCCGTCTATGAGCTTTTTCTCTCCACCCGGCCAGTAGACCGTCATTTGCGCCGAGGCGGGCACGATCTTGCGGTTGTGCTCGTATACGTAGGTCCTGAAGGTGTCCGGTGTGTTGACCAAAAATTGCTGTTTCATCGTTTTGTCACCTTTGGGTTACTGTTGTTTTTCGACCGGTTCAGTATCACCGCTTTCTCCTCGGATGCATCTGAAATAACTTTTGGTAAAAAATCGTCCCTGACCATTACAGGCACGTACCCAGCGTACTCAACATGGGTCCCGCCACCTCCTGCTGTCCAGCCCGCCACCCCACCGGCTACGGCGCCTCCCGCGGCGGTTATTAAGGCAGCTCTTGAATAATCGCCTTCGCCCCCGATGACCCCGCCGCCGCGAGCGGTAAAATCTGTTGACCTGAATAAATCCGCCATCCCCGAGGCCACGGCACCGCCGTACATAGTGTAGGCATATGTTTGCATGCCGCCGTACCATGCGTCGGCCCAACCTCCCGCCACGCCGCCCCCGGACATGGTATCCACCTTGCCTCGACTCGTGGCGGTATCTCCCCCGGCCAGCCCCCCGCCCTCGGCGTCATATCCCACAGTGCGTGTGTAGTTGGCCTCCCCACCGCCAACGCACCCGCCCACTGAGGCGTAGAGCATGAGCATGTTCGCAAGGGTCTCGCCTCCGACAAAACCCCCGCCAATCATGCTGTAGTTAACGGCCCTCAGATAATCCACCACACCCCCGACAACCGCCCCTCCAGTAGCCACATGAACCCATATCTGAGGCAGGGACTCCGCACCCACCAGATAAGTCGGGTCTGGAGTAACGACCTTGCCTGCGAAGAAGGAGTCGTAGTAACAGGTCCCTCCCGACAGGGCCGCAGGGCCGCTCGAATAAACGGAATCCGTAAAGTTGTTGTAGAGGGTCCCGTTGATGTAGACCTTTATGGACGTGCCTATGGCGATTATCTCCACATCGTTATAGGCGTTATAGTCTCCGCCTGCCACGGTGTCCAGGGCTGTGTATGTCCCGCCGACCCTCTTGTAAACGATGGAGCCTGAAGTAGTCCCGTTCCAGAGGTAGTGGTTGTCCTTGTCCTGATACCTGAAGGCCACCCTCGCGTTGTTGGACGTGCCCTTTATCCTCACCCTCACACGGCAGTCGTTGGCGATAGTGGCGTTGGTCTTGAGGAAGGCACGATTGCCCACCTCCGTTCCCTTGACGTAGAGCACCCTGTCGCTCCCGTCGTCAATTACGTAGGAAAAGCCCTCATGGGAGGTGAACCTGTCGGCTATGGAGCCGTCAAAGGTGTAATCATCGCCCATCTTTATAAGCAAATTGTCAAAGTTGTTAAACAGCCAGCCAGCGATGTAAAGCACCCCGTTCTTCTGGAATATGGCGTTTTCGGGCCCCACGCAGTAGAGAGGGAGAAGGATAGAGGAACTGCCCCAGGTGAGTCCGTTATCCGTGGAGACCTTCTTTTTCAACTGATAATGCTCGTAGTCGTTATCCCCGCCTATCTGCTCATCCTCGTTTGTATAGCAGACATGGACGAAGTTGCTTGAGCTATCAATGAAGAACCCAGCGTGCTCGTAGTCAATAGTCGTGGCCCCTTGAGTCCAGACCCCTATCTTCGACCCCCATGTGGCTCCGTCGTCCGTTGACCTTGATATGTATATCTGAGACTTGCCGGACTCGACTTCCTCTTCCTCCCATATTGCTATCAAGTTGCCGTTAGGAAGCTCGTATATCTCCACGTCCTCCGTGCCAGTGGCTCCGGTAACTACGGTTGTGCCTGCATCCCAATTCGCCCCTGAATCTGTAGATTTGTAAACTTTTATGCTGTCCCTGGCCGAGCTTGCGACTACGGCCACGAGGTAGGTGGAGTTGGATAAGGCCACTATGCTGGAGTCATACCATCCTGCACCTATCGTTACCGCCGCACTCCATGTATATCCCCCATCCGTAGACTTCACGAACTTCATGACGGAGGCCCCTGTGTAGCCTGTCAGGAGAAGGGTGGTCCCGTCAGGGGTAGTGGTCATGCCAGGCTGACCACCCGTTAAGTCATTCTTGATAAGTGTCCAGGTCTCACCATCATCCGTGGACTCGTAGACATCGCAGGCAGTGCTGCTTGCCTCGCCTGAAGCAATGATAAGGTTGGACCCGTAATCCGTTATGGCAGGGGCTTTGAGGGACGAGTTTACTTTCCGAGGGGTCCTCGCTGTCCTGAAGTCGTCTCCGCAATAGGCCGAGTTCACGGCTATGGAGGGAGGCACAGTCAGGTCCTGGCCGTAGATGCAGTATATGACC
>DATEAM010000215.1:0-3350 GCA_035288385.1 Thermodesulfobacteriota bacterium | reverse complement strand
CCCTTTAGCCCCGGGGCCGCCGGGGCCGCCGGGGCCGCAGCGCCTGATTTGAACCACCGAAGGCCCGCTGACTGGTGAAAGGCGAAAAAGGCGAGCAGCATTCCCGTAAGCATCAGGAAGGCCGCGTACCTGGCGTCTTTTTTAAGGGGCTCTCTCACGAGCCGCTACTCCTGCTGGTAGGGGCCGAAGAACGGGCCCAAGTCGGCCCCTTCGGACGGTCCCTTTTTTTAGCCGCGCCTGCGGGACCTCTTTTTATCCTTGAAGAGTTTATACTCGAGGCTGTCCACAAGGGCCTGCCAGCTCGCCTCGATGACGTTTTCAGAGACCCCCACCGTGCCCCACTTGGACTTGCCGTCCCCGGACTCAACGAGGACCCGGACTTTTGCCTTGGTGCCGGCCATGCCGGCGAGGACGCGGACCTTGAAGTCGAGGAGCTTAACCTCCTTTAGAGACGGATAGAACCTCTCGAGGGCCTTTCTCAAGGCCCTGTCGAGTGCGTTCACCGGGCCGTTGCCCTCGGCGGCCGTATGCTCCACCACGCCTCCTACCTCGAGCTTTATGGTAGCCTCGGCCCAGGGGGCCTCGCCTTCTTCCTTTTTCTCGTCTATCACCCTGAAGCCGTGGAGCTTGAAGTACGTCTCCTTCTTCTTGAGGGCCTTCTGGATAAGGAGCTCGAAACTCCCTTCCGCGCCCTCGTACTGGAAGCCCTGGTGCTCGAGGGCCTTGAGGTCGTTAAGGACCTGTTGAACCACCGGGGAATGGTTCTCCACGTCCACGCCGTACTCCTGGGCCTTGTACATTATGTTGGACCTGCCGGAAAGGTCTGAGACGAGGACCCTCTGGTGGTTGCCCACGAGCTCGGGGTTTATGTGCTCGTATGTCCTGGGGCTCTTCAATACCGCGCTTACGTGGATGCCCCCCTTGTGGGCGAAGGCGCTGTCCCCCACGTAGGGCTGGTGCTTCAGGTGCGAGATGTTGGCTATCTCGTAGACGAAGCGCGAGGTGTCGCGAAGTTTCTTAAGCCCCCCGGCGGATATGCAGTCGATACCCATCTTGAGCCTCAAGGCCGGGATTATGGAGCAGAGGTTCGCGTTTCCGCACCTCTCCCCGAATCCGTTTATCGTTCCCTGGACCATCGAGGCCCCGAGCTCAACGGCAACGAGCGAGCTCGCAACGGCCGTCTCCGAGTCGTTGTGGGCGTGTATGCCCAGCGGCGAGCTGGCCCTATCCCTGACCTCCCGAACTATCTCCGAGAGATCGAAGGGCAGGCACCCCCCGTTCGTGTCGCACAGGACGAGGCAGTCGGCGCCGGCGTCCCGGGCGGCCAGGAGCGTTTTTACCGAATACTCCGGGTCCTCCTTGTAACCGTCGAAGAAGTGCTCGGCGTCATAGAAGACCTCGCCGACCCTCTTTTTAAGATAACTCACCGAGTCGTGGATCATCTCGAGGTTCTCGGCCAGGGTCACCCTGAGGGCCTTTTTCACATGGAGCTTCCAGGTCTTTCCGAATACCGTCACCGCCGGTGTCCCGGACTTCAAGAGGGCCTTTATGTTCTGGTCGTCCTTGGCTCTTATCCCGCCCCTGCGGGTGGCGCCGAAGGCTACGAGGGTGGCCCGGGAGAGCCTCTGGCCCCTCATGGCGTTGAAGAACTCTATGTCCCTCGGGTTACTCCCCGGCCAGCCGCCCTCTATGTAATGGATGCCGAGGTCGTCGAGGCGCTGGGTTATGCGGACCTTGTCCTCCACGGAGAAGGATATATCCTCTGCCTGGGTCCCGTCCCTCAGGGTCGTGTCGTATAGTATGACTTTTCTTGTCTTTGCCATTGGCATGCTTCCGTCTTCTTCTTAAAACTACTTTCCCGGCGTCTCCTCCGGGGGTTCTACTCCCCCGAGGCCGAAGGCGTCGTGGAGCACCCTTACGGCGAGCTCCGTATACTTGACGTCTATGACGCAGGATATCTTAATCTCCGAGGTGGATATCATCTGGATGTTTATCCCCTCGCGGGCCATGACCTCGAACATCTTCGAGGCTATGCCCGCGTGGGACCTCATGCCGGCTCCTATGATGGACACCTTTGATATGTTGGTGTCCCCCTCGACGGCCTTGGCCTCGATGCCGGCCGCCGTCTCCCTGGTGAGCTTCAAGGCCTTCTTGAAGTCGGTGTTCGAGACGGTGAAGGTGAGGTCGGTGAAGCCGTCGTGGCTCAGGTTCTGGACTATCATGTCTACGTTTATGCCCGCCTCTGTTAAAGGCCTGAAGAGTTTGGCCGCTATCCCGGGTTTGTCCGGGACCCTCACCACCGATATCTTAGCCTGGTCCTTGTCGTATGTGACGCCCGAGACCGCAACCTTTTCCATATCCTTATCCTCCTTGCAAACGAGAGTGCCATCGGCGTCCGTGAAGGAAGACCTCACGAGCACCGGGATGTTGTAATTCCTGGCGAACTCGACGGAGCGGGTCTGAAGGACCTTCGCCCCGAGACTCGCCATCTCGAGCATCTCGTCGTAGGAAATCCTGGCGAGCTTCCTCGAGTCCTTGCAGATGCCCGGGTCCGTGGTGTATACGCCCTCCACGTCGGTATATATCTCGCAGAGGTCGGCGCCGAGGGCCGCGGATAGGGCCACCGCAGTGGTGTCGGACCCGCCTCTGCCGAGGGTCGTGATGTTGCCCCCGGCATCCACGCCCTGGAAGCCGGCCACAATAACCACGGCCCCCTTTGCGAGCTCCTCTTTAATCCTCTCCACCTCTATCTTCTGTATGCGCGCCGAGGCGAACTGCGAGTCCGTCACTATGGGCACCTGGTGGCCAAGGAAGCTCCTGGCCTTGAAACCCATCTCGCTTAAGACAAGGGCGAGGAGACCTATGGTGACCTGCTCGCCGCTCGACACGACGACGTCGTACTCCCTGCCCTCGGGGAAATCGGCGGCCTCGCGCATCAGGCCTATGAGCCTGTTCGTCTCTCCGGCCATGGCAGAGACGACCACTACCACGCCGTTACCGGCGCCCGCGGTGTTGGCGACCCTCATGGCCACGTTCTTTATCCTCTCCACGCTGCCCACCGAGGTGCCGCCGTATTTCTGTACGATAAGTGCCATTTTTTTATTGAGGGAAGACCTTTCTGAAGAAAGGTCTTCCCTCAAACTCCCTTTCCAAAGACTTTTGGCTATTTCCCTTCGGGATAGCACCGTCCCGGAAATAGCTAAAAGTTTCCCCCGAAATCTATCTTTTTCTCGCTATCTTATGTATCGCCATGCCGTGGACGTCCTCGGCGGCCTCGAAGAGCATCTCGGGGAGCGTCGGGTGCGCGTGCACGGTGTCTACTATATCGGAGACCTTCGCCCCGGTCTTTA
>DATEAM010000214.1:0-3093 GCA_035288385.1 Thermodesulfobacteriota bacterium | reverse complement strand
GGCCGACGGGGCCGACGTGGGGCCGGGGTCAGGAAGGCGGGGCGAGGACGAACAGCCGGGGGGGAGGGGGGGGAGGGGAGCAGGGGCGTTTCTCAACGCGCCCCCCTGGCCCACGCAAGACCATTCAACAGGTGTCGGTATGGACGCGCTCATAAGGGAATACCTCGATTACATAGTGGTGGAAAAGGGGCTGTCTCGAAACACCCACATCTCCTACTCGCGGGACCTCTCGTGTTTTTCCGATTTCCTCGCTCGCTCGGGGCTGGAGATAACCGGGGCTCGCTCGCGAGACGTTACGGGGTTTATGAAGGAGCTCAGGGAGAGGGGGCAGTCCGCGAGGTCTTATACGAGGGCCTTGATCGCCCTGAGGGGTTTCTACAGGTACCTCTTGAGCAGGAAGGTGATAGAGGAGTCCCCCTGCTCTGGCGTGGACGTGCCGAGGCTCGGCACAAGCCTGCCAGAGTTCCTTACCGTCGAGGAGGTGGACTCGCTCCTCGAGGCCCCTGCCGTAAAGACGCCGAGGGGCATGAGGGACAGGGCGATGCTCGAGGTCCTTTACGCCACGGGCATGAGGGTAACGGAGCTCGTGAGCGTAAAATTGAACGACCTTAACCTCCAGGCCGGTTTCGTGACCACCCTCGGAAAAGGCTCGAAAGAGAGGATAGTGCCCCTGGGCGAGAGCTCCATGAGGTGGGTCCGGCGCTATATGGAGGAGTCGAGGCCCGGGATATCGCGTAAAGTCCAGAGCCCCTATCTCTTCCTCACCAACAGGGGCACGAGGATGACGAGACAGAATTTCTGGGTTATAATCAAGCGCACCGCCCTCGCAGCCGGGATAGACGCGGACAGGATCAAGCCCCACATAATACGCCACTCCTTCGCAACACACCTCCTGGAGAGGGGAGCGGACTTAAGGCACGTCCAGGCGATGCTCGGCCACGCCGACATCTCCTCGACGCAGATATACACGCATGTGACAAAGGAGCGCCTTAAAAAACTCCACAGGAAGAGCCACCCGAGGGGATAGTCTCCTGCGGAGAGGGGGAGAGGGGGTTAAATTACGCAAAAGGGGGCGGCGGGAACGACGGATATAATATTTGACATAATATCCATTATGCGACATAGCCTCTTGAGCCTGCAAAATAGCTCCTTTGATAAAAGACTTAATAAATAGATAGATATAAGCTTAAATTTACAAGATGCTTTATATTCTCCTTATGAGCCGGCATTTATGCGAGAAATCCACTCTTCCATACACGAATCAGCTTAAAGAATGTTGAGAATGGGAATAAAAGTGCTCAGCAGGTGCGTTAAATGGTAATTTTAGCGCATTTGACGAAAATTTTTGAAAGGCAGCCCAGGCCCTGTTATACTTGGTTTGAACCAGGGCTTGAAGGCAGGAGAGTTTAGAGATGGGTGTGGCAAAGACATTCGTAGTGCTCTCCATAATATTCCTCTTCGCCGTATTCGTCCTTCAGAACTCGGCGGTAGTGGAGATAAAGTTACTTTTCTGGAAGCTTACCATGTCGAGGGTACTCCTTCTTATCGGCTCCCTTGCCGCGGGGTTCCTGGTAGGCCTTATCCTGGGATGGGAAATCTTCGGAAAGAAGAAAAAAACTGAAATAACCAAAAATACTGAGGGCTTTTAGCTCAACTTGCCCGCCCTCTTCTCCTCAAATACGCTGCGGGCCCCTTCGAGGGTAAGCCCTACGATCTCGATATCCTCGAGGTTGGCCCTGCCGAGCCCCAGGGCCCCTGCCTCCTCTATATGGCGGACATTTTCAATCCCGAGTATCATGGAGCCGACCTTGTCAGCGGCTACATAGTCCGTGCTCGCAACAGTCAGACCCGTCTCGAATGTCTCTCCCCCTATGGGGCCCCTGCCCACCATGGCCGGGTGCCCCACGATAATCCCGAGAGTTATGGGAAATCTCTTACACATCCCTACAATAAAACCATGCAAGTCCTTGAAGAATTTGTGAGGATGGAGTTTCCTGGCCCTCGGATAGCCGTAGTAGTCCGCAGCGGGCCAGCTCATGGCCGTGTTTTTCATGGTAAGCGTAACAGTGGCCTCGTCATGGACCTTTAGCTGCGAGAGCGAGACTACGGCGTCGTAGTCAAGGACCGCCGGGTTTACCATCACCTCCTCCTGAGGCCCATAGTCCAGGGCTACGGCCTCGAAAGGGGGCCTGTTGTGGTCGAAAAAACCGACCCCCTCTTCCTCTATCACCCTGTCCAGACCGAGGACCCTCATGACCTCGCCCGTCCGCCCTGCCCCTGCACCTCCTGATACCGTTATCCTGCCGGGTCTACAGCCCTTGACGTATCTTATGACGGCCCTTAAGGTGTCGGGCTGGGTGCAGGCCGTATGGTCTTCAGACGACGCCATGGTTTCGTTAGGCTTGATCGCAACGTGAGCGCCGGCGAAATGCCCCGAAAGGTCCCCCAAAAGGCCGAGGGCGCCTGTGACGGAGGCCCCTATGTCGTCGTCACGGGCAATGGCAACGGTTGATTTCATATTCTCTTTCCTCTTCTTTTCAAGGACTCGTTAACGGGGGCAAGGGTGGGGGGGTTCATCTGTCAGGCCGGCTCAAAACGTGCGCAGGGGCGCGGGGATTTTACAGGACTACGCGACAGGCATGGGATATTATTCAATTATGACGTTTGTGAGAGTCCTGTTAACGTACTCTACGGCCTGTATCTTGCTGATAACGACGTCACCGAGGACCTTGAAGTTGGAGGCGGCTACCTTGGCGATGAGGTCGTAGGGGCCGGTAACTATGTTTACCTCCTTCACACCCCCTATCTGCATTATCTTCCCCTGAATTTCCCTGGACTTCGCGTGCTCGCATTCGATAAAGACATAAGCCTCGACAGCCATACCCTACCTCCGGTGTTGTTGAAGTTCAAACAAAAGACATAATCCTGTTTATAAGCTTTCTTGTCAAGTCACCAGTATTATCGGCTTTTTTATAGAGATGCTTCTATCGGCTCCCCCGTGACGAGATGAACCCCCGGTGGGGCAGACCCCGCACCAGGGGTTTATCCAGAGCCTGCCCCAGTGGGGAGAATTACGCCGGTGATGACTATTAG
>DATEAM010000213.1:0-14050 GCA_035288385.1 Thermodesulfobacteriota bacterium | reverse complement strand
AGACCCCCTCTTACGCGTATTTCATCTTCCGGGGGGTCTCCCCCCACAGGATAGTTAAAAGTTTTTGGAAGGAGTTTGAGGAAACCTTTTTTCAAAAAGGTTTCCTCAAGCCTTTACCCCGTATCCCAAGTAATTTACCGATATATCAGAGGAGATCCTGAAGTCGAGCTTCATGGCGTCGAAGCTCATCCCCTTCAGTTCCTTCACTTCCACCCCGTTTTCTTTGAGCATCCCGACGAGCTCCGAGGGTCTTGTGAACCTCTTGTGGTCGTGGGCCCCTTTGGGGATAAGCCCGAGGAGGTACTCGGCGACGTATATGCCGAGGATTTTTGACTTGAGGGTCCTGTTGAAGGTGCTGAAAAGAAAGACCCCTCCCTTTTTAAGCATCTTAAGAGAATCCCCCAGAAAAGCCCGGAGGTCGTCCACGTGCTCGAGCACCTCTGAGCAGACTATGACGTCGAAGGGGGGCGGGTTCTCCCTGAGGAGGTCCCCCACCGAGGTTACGCGGTAGTCTATCCTGAGCCCCGACTTTTCGGCGTGCCTGCTTGCCACCTCGATGGTGACGGGTGATAGGTCTATACCCGTAACGACGGAACCGGCGGAGGCAAAACTCTCGGATAAGAGCCCGCCGCCGCAGCCTATGTCGAGGACGGTCCTGCCCTCGAGCTTACCGGCTTTATCGGCGAAGTAGGCGAACCGGAGCGGGTTTATCCTGTGGAGCGAAAAGAGCCGTCCCTTCGGGTCCCACCATTCGTCGCCTAATTTTTCGAACTTCTCGGCTTCCTTGTTCATTTTTACTGGGGGAGAACCTTTCTGAAGAAAGGTTCTCCCCCAGACCCCCTTTCCAAAGACTTATAGCTATCCCATGAGGGGGAGACCCGTGCAAGAAATTTCTCCGAAGAGGGGTCTCCCCCTCATGGGATAATAGCCAAAAGTTTTTGAGGGGAGTCTGAGGGGAACTTTTTCCAAAAAGTTCCCCTCAGTCAATGCCGTAGTCCTTCCATCTCCTGTTGACGAGCTCGACTATCTCCGGGTCCATCTCCAGCTTCTCGCCCCAGGGTCTTGCGACCTCCGGGGGGGACTTTGTCGTCGCGTCTATGCCGAGCTTGCTGCCCAGGCGCTCGACGGGAGAAGAGAAGTCGAGGTAGTCTATGGGGGTGTTTTCTATTATGACCGTGTCCCTCTTGGGGTCCACCCTGGTGGACACCGCCCATATCACGTCGCCCCAGTTGTTGACGTCTATGTCGTCGTCAACGACTATTATGTACTTCACGTACATGAACTGCTTCAAGACCCCCCAGAGGCCCATCATAATCCTCCTGGCGTGTCCGGGGTACTGTTTTTTTATGGAGATCACGGCTATCCTGTAAGAGACGGCCTCCATGGGTAGAGAGAAGTCAACGACCTCGGGGAACTGGAGTCTGAGCGAGGGGAGGTAGAGATTATTGAGGACCGTCCCGATAACGGCGTCTTCCTTCGGGGGCCTTCCGGTTATGGTCGTCAGATATATCGGGTCATTCCTGTGCGTTAGGGCCTTGAGGTGAAAGACGGGGAATTTTTCGGCGGCGTTATAGTAGCCCGTGTGGTCCCCGAAGGGGCCTTCCAAGGTAGTATCCTCGTGGCGGATCTCTCCTTCGAGGACTATCTCGGCGGTGGCCGGGACCTTTAGCGGGATGGTCTTGCACTCGGCGATCTCGATAGCCTTTTTCCTCAATACGCCGGCGAAGTGGAACTCCCCCACGTCCTCGGGCACGGGTGTGACGGCGGCTATGGTAGTGGCCGGCTCGCACCCTATGGCCACGGCCACGGGCATGGGCCTGCCCTCGGCCTTCCAGAGCCTCTGGTGGGCGGCCCCGCCCCTGTGCGCGAGCCACCTCATGATGAGCCTCTTGGAGTCGAGGAGCTGCATCCTGTAGACCCCCACGTTATAGGGGCCTCCCTGGGGCCCCCGGGTCACCACGAGGGGCCAGGTCACAAGCGGCGCGGCGTCCCCTGGCCAGCACTTTATTATAGGGAGCTTTGAGAGGTCGGCCTCCTCACCCTGGAGGACCACCTCCTGGCAGGCCGCCTTTTTTACGGTCTTTGGCCCGAGGGTAAGGGCCTTTCCGAAGAAGGGTATCTTCTTTACCGCGTCCCATAGGCCCTCGGGGGGCTGGGGCCTCTGGAGAAGGGCTATGAATTCGCCCACCTCCTTCAATTCCTCTTCCTTTACTCCGAGCCCCAGGGCAACCCTCTCTCTGGTGCCGAAGACGTTTCCCGCAACGGGCATTCCATACCCCTTTACCTTTTCAAAGAGGACGGCGGGGCCGCTTGCCTTAACGAGACGGTCGAGGACCTCGGAGACCTCGAGGGCAGGGTCCACCTCCACGGGCACCCTCTTAAGAAGGCCCTTTTTATCGAGGGTGCTTAAAAAATCCCTTAGATCGTTGTAGACCATGGAGAGGTTTCCGGGATTAAAGGTTCATGTCAATGACTATCGAAAAGAGCAGCATGCCGCCTATGGCGGCGTTCGCGAGAAAGCCGTTGAAGGCGGCCTCTCTTCCCGGGTTTTCCCTTACCGAGCGCACCACCCAGAGGAACGAGACGAGCCCCAGGCCCACCCCGGCGTAGAAAAAGGCCCCGAGGCCCGTAAGCCACCCGGCGAGCGCGAGGGTAGCCGAGAAGGCGATGTAGAGGATGTCGAGGGCCGTATACACCCCTTCGCCGAAGAGTATGGCCGTGGACTTAACCCCGACCTTCAAGTCGTCCTCCCTGTCCATCAACGCGTATATGGTGTCGTAGGCCATGGACCAGAAGACGTTTGCCGCGAAGATAAGAAAGGGTATGAGCCCGAGGGTGTTCCTGACGGCCGCCCACGCCATGACCGCGCCCCAGCCGAAGGCCACGCCGAGGAAGGCCTGCGGGAGGTAGCTTACGCGTTTTACGAAGGGGTAGGTTGAGGCGAGGGCTATGCCCGCGAAAGAGAGCATTATGGTGAGGGGGTTCAAGAAAAGCACGAGAACGAAGGCGAGTATGCTCAGTGCGAAGAAGACGAAGAGAGCCTCCTTTACGTTAAGGCGCCCCGAGGCCAGCGGCCTCGACCTCGTCCTCTCCACAAGGGGGTCGAACCCCCTGTCGGCTATGTCGTTTATGGCGCAGCCAGCGCTCCTCATGAGGAAGGCCCCGAGGGTGAAGATGACGAGGTGCTTTATCGCGGGCCTTCCCCCCGAGGCTATCACAAGGCTCCAGAGCGTGGGCCAGAGCACCAGGAGCGTGCCGTACTGCTTGGTAAGGCGTATGAGGTCCGATATGGCCGAAAGTTTTTTTGTGCCGAGCGCCGTCGTGTTCATTTTGTTTCGACGTTTCTTGAGGGAAACTTTTTGAAAATTGAAAAAAATTTCCCTCAAACTCCCTTCAAAAACTTTTATGTTATTTCCCGTAACGAGATCCGGTGCAGGGGTTGGCCAGAAGTTTCCCCCCGAGAATATCCTTGCCGAAGATCTCCGTTACCGCCGCCCTTATGACTGACCCCCCACCGCCCCCTCCGCCCCCCCCGCCCACCCGGGCTGTCCCGGCGGGGTCCTTTCCCGAGAGTATGTAGCGCCTGGCGACCAGCGGCGTCGCCGCGTCCATACCGAGGCCCTCGGCCACCTCTTCGCACCTTACAACGCCGAGCTCGATATTTTCCTTCACAAAGCGGACGTTGTTGGACGCGAGGATCCTTCCCATGGGCTCGGCGGCCTCGAGGGCCTTCAGGACCCACTCCCTGGTCGTGTCGACGGGTATGACGGAGCGGGCGTATACGAGCCTTTTCCCCCCGGCAATAAGCCAGACCTCCCTCTCAAAGGCTTTTTTGCCTACTCCTTCGCCGAGACCGAGACAGCGCCCCGCCTCTTCATCGAGGGCCGTGAAGCCGTTACGGCTCACCTCGACCTCGACCCTCGAGCCGAGAAGCGCCTCGAGGTCCCTGGTCATGGAGCCGGGCGAAAGAAGGAGCGTGCTCTCCTCGGGGTCGAGCCCGGAGCGCCAGGCCCCTTCATTTTTCGACCACTCTCTGAGTAAGGTGTAAGAAAGGCCCATATGGATAGATGTGTGGTATTCGATTGAAAATACCATAATAGCGCGGTGTTGGTCAATACGGTAGATACGGAAGGCCGGGGGGGCTGTCTAATGGAAGTTATCGGAAAGGTTTGACAGCGGTTTTCGGCCAGGCGGGGTATGGTAAAGAGGGTTTTTCTCCGATTGCCCGGTGCCGGAGGAAGGGGGGGGGCGGGGGGCGGGCAGCGGGCAGGTTACGAGGCTCAGTTCTTGCTCTCTGTTTCCTCTTCCTGCTCGGGTTTTTTCCCCGAGTTCTTGAGGAAGGCGTCAACCGTGTATCGGATAGCCTCTGAAGTGCTCTTGTTGGGGCCGCGAAGTATCTTGAGGAGCTTTCCCACGTATATTATCTCGTCGGGGCTCAGGTTCCCGAAGTCGAGCCTCCTTTTCGGTCCCTCCCTATCCTTGCCGTAAGCGGCCGTCTCCTCGGCGGCTATCAAGAGCCCCTCTGTCTCGGCCCCGGCCGCGTGGCCTCCGGGCCTGTACATATCGCCTTCGCCGGTAATGAGCCAGTCTACGGAAAGGCCGTATATGCCCGAAAACCTGAGCACGAGGTCCGTTGGCATCTCACCCCTTTTTTTGTAGTTCGAGAGCGCCTGGGGTGTCACGCTCAGGACCCGGGCCACGGCCGAGTCGTTTTTGAGCTTACCCGCCCACCTCATCCTCTCTATAATCTCGGAATAGCTAACGCCCATTTTTCGCTCCTTGCCCTCTTTGCCATAGAGAAATTAAAAACGGCTAAAACAGGTCTGCTCCATCCGGGAAAAATTTAAACTATGCTTTACGGCTAATCTAAGGGGTGTGCAACGCGGTCTTTGGATTTACCAGTAGGATGTCGAAAAGCTGCGCGGGCCTTCAAACTTAAGGCGCAAATCTCCACGGTTGTTGAATCTCTAAGGCCGTCTGTTGCGATGAAAAAAAAGAGGTTTTTCCCGTCTAACTGCCTAACTTTTCGGGATTATAGTCTTTTTAAAAGTACCTGTCAATAGATAATATTATTTTAGAGGGATTCCATGTTGCGGTGCTGATTTTTACAAAAAAACACGGCTACGTTAAAAACAGGAACCTTCGTCCCCCTGTCGAGATAACTACTTGTTTAAACTTCCAATACAAAACCTTGAAAAAAGGGGCCGGGGACTATAGCCCCGGCCCCCCCAGGCCCCCAGGCCCCCCGCCCCCCTTTATTAAAAAATAGCTCCCTATCTGACGTTTATGGTCTTGACGCCGGTAAAGACCACGCGCCCGGAGGGCGCGGTAAACCCGCCTACAGGGACCTTGCCCCAGACCTCCTCTTTATATCCCACGGGGGAGGACTTTTCCGTGCCGTAGAGAAGGGCCGCAGAGAGGGGCAACGCGCCCTTGGTCTGGGGGGCCTTCAGCGTATAGGTGACCTTTGACTCGGGGTACACGCCCTTCCTCGGGTCGGACTCCACGTCGAAGACGAGGACGAAGTTGATATTCTTTGTTACGTCCTTGTGCCTCTTGTCTATCCACTTGGTCTGGGCCTTGCCGTCGGGGCCCATGACCTCGGGGGGAGCCGTTATGCTCCACCCTATGGTCTGGGGGGGAGAGGCCTGGTACCTGAGGTTGGAGTCGAGGAGCATCACCCCTATTACGGGTCCCGAGCCTCCCCGGGTTGTGACCGTGACCTTGAAGGTCTCGCCGGGGGCTACGGCGGCCGGGGCCTCGAGTATTATGGTGGTGTTCTCATCGACGGCCTTTACGTCCTTGAGGAGCGCCTTTCTTACCTCGGCCGAGAGCACTTTGTATGCCTCGAGACCCTCTTCTATGGCCCTGTAATGTTTCGCGGGGGCGAGTATCTCGGCCGCCTTCTTCTCCGGGATCTCCCTTATGGTCTCTATCTGCAGGCTCGAATGGCACGAGGCGCAGTACGGCCCCCCGTTGGCCACCTGGTCCAGCGGTCCGTTGGGATAGGCAAAGGCAGTCGCCGGTACGGCGATGCACAGCGCTGAAAACAGGGTCAAGGCTTTAGGTGTTCGAAACATACTTGCCTCCTTTAAGGATTTTTCTCCCGTTTTTTTTCTTTGAACGACTACCTCTCGGGGTGGCACTCCCTGCACTGGCCGAGGACCTCGGCCCTTACGAGAAAGGAGAATTCGGCAAGCCCCGCAAGGTGCCCCTTGTGACAGTCCACGCAGGCCGTGGAGAGCTCGACGTGGTCGAGGCGTCCGTGAAAGTCGTCCACCCCTCCTTGGTGGGGCCTGGCCGGGGAGTGGCACTTGACGCAGTTTAAGTCCCTTATCGGCTCGGTGGTTATGCTCGGGTCGTGGAAGTTACCCGTTATATAGCGGAACAGGCTCGTTACCGCGAGCCACATCGTCTCGACCCTCCCGAAGAAGGAGTCGTAGCCGTGGCAGTCGATGCACCTTACGTCCTCGTCTGTGCCGTGGTAGGCCGAGAGCGTTTCCGGGGTATCTTCCACGCTCTGGCTGTACTTGAGTTCGTGGTCGCTTACGTGGCAGGAGCCGCAGAAACCGTCGTGCTTCTCGATCTCACGGGCGCCGTAAAGGGTGGTGATCCCGAGGACCGCCAAAGCGAAGAAAATGAAAATGATGCGTTTAGGCCGGTTAACGGCGCCGCCATGTTTGCCCATGGGACCTTTCCATGGCTGAAAAATGGTGGGCGGTACAGGATTCGAACCTGTGACTTCCACCGTGTGAAGGTGACACTCTACCGCTGAGTTAACCGCCCCTGGGGGAAAACCTTTCTGAAGAAAGGTTTTCCCCCAGACCCCCATTCCAAAGACTTTTGGCTATCCCTTCGGGGAGACCCCCCGGAAGATGAAATTCGCGCAAGAAGGGGGTCTCCCCGAAGGGATAAACAGCTAAAAGTTTTTGGAAGGAGTTTGAGGAAACCTTTTTTCAAAAAGGTTTCCTCAAGAATATTATATCAGGAAATCGGCAAAGTCAAGAAACACCTTGAATAATCGGGGCCGTAACGTTATATTTAATCTATGCGAACCATGGGCCTGGACGTGGGCACCAAGACCATAGGGGTCGCCCTGTCCGACGAGCTCGGTCTTACTGCCCAGCCCCTTACCACGATAAGAAGAAAGGGGATAAGAAAGGACATCGAGGCCGTCGTGACCCTTATGGAGGAGCACTCCGTGGGGACCGTCGTCGTGGGCATGCCCGTCAAGATGGACGGCACCATGAGCGAGACAACGAGGATGGTCTCCGGGTTCGTCGAGAGACTCGCTAAGGAGACCGACGCCGAGGTAAGGACCTGGGACGAGAGACTCAGCACGGCGGCCGTCGAGAGGGTCCTTATCGACGGCGATCTTAGCCGCGCAAAGAGAAAGAAGGTCGTCGACAAGATGGCGGCGGCGTACATACTACAGGGTTTTATGGACAGGGAGCGTTCCCCGGGCGCATAGAGGGGATTGTGCGGGAAGGAAAGACCTTAAGGATGCGAAAATTATCATTGAATAAAAGACGCCTCGAGACCGCGGTTGTCGCGGCAGTCGCTCTCCTCGGCCTTATGTTCACCCATTTATACGTAATCTTCTATACGCCGGCCTCCAGAGACGCCACCCCCGTGCTCGTAAACGTCACCAGGGGCGCGAGCTTCCGGGTGGTGGCCTCAAGCCTCCACGACTCGGGGCTCATAAGGGACACGGACGAATTCCTATTCGCCGCCAGGCTCATGGGGGCGTACAAGAAGACAAAGGCCGGCGAGTACGAGTTCAAACCCTCCATGAGTCCCGTAGAGATAATAGGCATGCTCGTGGAGGGCAAGGTAAAGGACTACCAGGTAACGATCCCCGAGGGTTACGGCATAAAGGAGATAGCCTCGGCGCTGGAGGCCAGGAACCTCTCAGAGCGCGAGGAGTTCATCTCGTTGGCCACGGACCCGGGGTTTGCCTCGGAACTCGGCTTCGAGGGGGCGAGCCTCGAGGGCTATCTCTTCCCGGACACCTACTTTTTCGCGAAGGGCACGACCGTCCGCGATATTATCCGGAGGATGACCGACAGGTTCCGCTCGGTTTACGACAGGGAGTTCTCACGCCTCGCGAAAAGGAGGGGCTTTACCATGAAGGAGGTCGTAACCTTCGCTTCCATCATAGAAAAGGAGGCGGCTGCCCCCGAAGAAAGACCCCTTATTTCAGCGGTCTTCCATAACAGGCTCAGAAAAGGCATAAAGCTCCAGAGCGACCCCACGGTAATATACACCATAGGGGACTTTGACGGGAAGATCACAAAAGAGCACCTCAGGACCAGAAACCCTTATAATACCTATTTAAATTACGGTCTGCCCCCGGGGCCCATCGCAAACCCCGGCAAAGACTCCATCAGGGCGGCCCTTGAGCCCGCAGACGAGGACTACCTCTTTTTCGTCTCCCGTAACGACGGCACCCACTACTTCTCGAAGAGCCTCAAGGAGCACACGAACGCGGTAAACAGGTTCCAGAGGCGGCCGGACAGCGACCCAGGCTTCTAACCCCGTTTTCAGACCCCCCCCCGCCCCCCTTAGAAATAAACCACAGAACGTGCCCGAATAACAACAATATCCCTCCGCAACCCTCAGGAACAGGGCTCCTTGCATTAAAGAGTCAAAAAACCCACCTAAGAGATAAATCTTTGATTAATAAAAGATTAATTGGCGTTCATAATATGAACAAAAGTATTGACCTATTTTTGGGGCCATGCTATTGTTCATATTATGAACAATAGGGACCAGGACATGGACGAATACCGGTCGCTTCTGCTCCTCGACGAGATATCCAAGAACAACGAGCTCACCCAGAGGGACCTCTCCAGGAGGCTCGGCATAGCCCTCGGCCTTATAAACTCCTACATAAAGAACCTTGTCGCCAAGGGCCTCGTCACCGTTTCAGCCATCCCCAAGAAGAGATACAGGTATTACCTCACCCCGCACGGGTTCGCCGAAAAGAGCCGCCTCACCTACCATCACCTTCAGAACTTCACAAACCTCTACAAGGTGGCCAGGAGGGATTTTCAGACGCTCTTCAAGGATTTTCAAAGGTCAAAGGTAAAGAAGGTCGTCTTCTGCGGCGTTGACGAGGTCACGGAAATAGCCTACCTCTCCCTTGCCGAGACGGACCTCGAGCTCGCCGGGATAATAGACGCGGGCACGGGGGCGAGAAAAAAATTCTTCGGCCGCGATATCCGGAGGGTCGAGGAGATAAGGGATATGGATTACGACATCGTCGTCATCACCTCTTTCGAGGGCGGTACGGACTACAGGACGAGGCTCGTAAATAACGGTGTGAGGAAAGAGAGCATCTGTGATATAAGCGGCGGGGGATGGCTCAAGAGGATCGAGAGTTAGGGGGGGGCGGGGGAACCTTTCTGAAGAAAGGTTCCCCCTAAGACCCCCTCCAAAGACTTTTAGCTCGTCCCTGTCGGGAACTATCTTGAAGGAAATAGCTAAAAGTTTTTGAAAGGAGTTTGAGGAAAACTTTTTACAAAAAGTTTTCCTCAATAAAAAAGAAAGGAATTACGCCCATGGCAGACAACAGACAGATGAAGGCCCTCGTGTTGAGCGGCGGGAGGGGCACGAGGCTTCGGCCCATCACCTATACGGGCGCGAAGCAGCTCGTGCCCATAGCCAACCGCCCCATACTCGCCTACATCCTCGACAACATCTCAAACGTGGGGATAAAGGAGGTGGGGATGATAATCTCCCCGGAGACGGGCACGGAGATAAGGAAGACCATGGGCGACGGCTCCAAGTGGGGCCTTTCCATAAAATATATCCTGCAGGAAGAGCCGAAGGGTCTTGCCCATGCGGTCCTCGTGGGCAGGGACTTCCTGGGCGACGCCCCCTTCGTGATGTACCTCGGAGACAACCTTATCGGGTGCGGCATAGAGGGCTTTGTGGAGACCTTCCACACTACCGGGGCCGACGCCGTGATCCTCCTCAAGCCCGTGGACAACCCGAGCTCCTTCGGGGTGGCCGACGTGGATAAAGATGGAAAGATATTGAAGCTGGAGGAAAAACCCAAAAACCCCTCTTCCAACCTCGCCCTCGTGGGCGTATACATATTCTCGCCCCACATACACACCGCCATAGACAGCATAAAACCCTCGGCCAGGGGCGAGCTCGAGATAACCGACGCCATACAGGAGCTAATAAGGATGGGAAGGCCCGTGCACAGCCACCTCCTTGAGACGTGGTGGCTTGATACCGGGAAAAAGGACGACCTCCTGGCGGCCAACACCATAGTCCTCGACGAGTGGTTCAAGAGGAAGATAGAAGGCGATGTCGACGAAGGGTCCCAGGTAACGGGAAGGGTGACCGTTGAGAAGGGCGCGGTGGTAAGGAACTCCACCCTGAGGGGCCCCATGGTCGTGGGAGCGGGCTCCCTGGTAGAGGACAGCTTCATAGGCCCCTATACGAGCATTGGGGCCGGCTCGAGGATAAAAAAGTCCAGCATAGAGCACTGCGTAATCCTCTCCGGCGCGGTAATAGAACACGTGGACAGGATGGAGGACAGCCTCATAGGCAGGGACGCAAGGGTGGCTAAGGTCCACCACAAGCACGAGGCGTTGAGGCTCATGATTGGCGACGATTCCGTTGTCGAGGTTTGAAGGTTTTAGAAATTCTCCAGGGGGGTTAAAAGATGTTTAAAGAGGGTCCCATAGACGGCGTCGTAGTAAGGGAGCTCAAGAGATACTCGGACGAACGGGGGTGGCTTATGGAGCTTTTCCGCCTCGACGACCTCGACCAAGAGTACCGTCCCGTCATGACCTACATATCCCTTACGAGGCCCGGGGTGGCCAGAGGGCCCCACGAGCACCTCGACCAGGCCGATTACTTCTGCTTTGCCGGGCCCTCGGACTTCAAGGTCTATTTATGGGACAACCGCCCGGGTTCAATAACTTACCGCAACACGCACGCGATAGTCGCCGGCGAGTCCGCCCCCTCGGTAGTCATTGTCCCGAAGAGGGTGGTGCATGCCTATAAGAACGTGGGCACCCGGGACGGGGTCGTCATAAACTGCCCCAACAGGCTCTTCAAGGGCGAGGGGCGAAAAGACCCGGTGGACGAGGTGAGGTACGAGGACCTCTCCGACTCGCCCTATAAGCTGGATTGAGGTGCGGATGGCGCTGAAGGTATTGTTGACAGGGGCAGGGGGACAGCTCGGGGCCGACACGGCCAGGGCCTTTTCAGGAGAGTACGCTCTCGCGGCCTTCGACTCCCGTGGCCTCGACATCACGGACAGGGAAAAGGTCTTCGATACGGTAAAGGCCGAAGCCCCCGGTGTAATCATAAACTGCGCCGCCTACACCAAGGTGGACAAGGCTGAGGAGGAACGAGAGAGGGCCTTTGCCGTAAACAGGGACGGGGCCCGGAACATAGCCGAGGCCGCCGCCTCGGTCAACGCCGTGCTCTTGCACATATCAACGGATTTTGTCTTCGACGGGATCAAACCAGCGCCCTACGTCGAGGTCGACCCCACGAACCCCCTCGGGGTCTACGGCGAGAGCAAGCTCAGGGGCGAATGGGAGATTATAAAGAGCTTCCAGAGGCACATTATTATACGTGTCTCGTGGCTCTACGGCACGGGCGGGCATAACTTCGTAAAGACGATACTGAAGTACGCGGCAGAGAGGGAGACCTTGAGGGTAGTATACGACCAGGTGGGGGGGCCCACGTGGACGGCAGACCTCGCCGGGGCTCTCCTGAGGGTGGTAAAGGCCGTCGAGGAGAATAGAGCCCCCTACGGGGTATATCATTATTCCAACGAGGGTGTGGCGAGCTGGTATGACTTCGCCCTATCGATTGTCGAGGAGGCCCTTGTGCTCGGGGCCCCGATAAAGTGCTCCACCGTGGAGCCGATACTAACGCACGAGTGGCCCACGCCCGCGAGGCGCCCCCCCTACTCTGTCCTTAACAAGGACAAGATAAAGGAGACCTTCGGCCTCAAGGTCCCCCACTGGAGGACCTCTCTTAAAGGCATGCTTAAGGAACTTTATGGAGGAAGAGATGCGTAAGATGCTCGTTACCGGCGGGGCCGGCTTCATAGGGAGCAACTTCGTACGCTACATGCGGGGCAAATACGGCGCCGACAGGACCGTCGTCCTCGACAAGCTCACCTACGCCGGGAACCTCGAGAACCTGAAGGGCCTTGCAGAGGACCCTAACTTCTACTTCGTAAAGGGTGGTATCGAGGACCTCTCTCTCCTCGACGCCCTCTTCGAAAAGGAGGGGATAGACACGGTGGTGAACTTCGCCGCCGAGTCCCACGTGGACCGCTCTATAACGGGCCCCGGGGAGTTCATAGAGACGAACGTCATCGGGACCTTTACGCTCCTCGAGGTGGCGAGAAAGCACTGGCTTACAGATAAAAAATCTGCCGAGGGAAAGCTCTTCCTCCACGTATCCACGGACGAGGTATACGGCTCCCTCGGGCAGACCGGCTGGTTTACCGAGACCACCCCCTATCAGCCAAACTCTCCCTACTCGGCGAGCAAGGCCGCTTCCGACCACCTCGTCCGGGCCTACCACCACACCTACGCCCTCCCAGCAATAACGACGAACTGCTCGAACAACTACGGGCCCTACCAGTTCCCGGAAAAATTGATCCCCCTCATGATAATAAACGCCCTCGAGGGTAGAGAGCTCCCCGTCTACGGCGACGGAAAAAACGTAAGGGACTGGCTCTACGTAGCCGACCACTGCCGGGGCATAGAGACGGCAATGGAGAAGGGCAGGCTCGGCGAGACCTACAACATCGGTGGCGGAAACGAGCAGAGGAACATAGACATAGTAAGGCTCGTATGCTCGATCGTGGACGAGAAGGTCTCTTCGAGCAAGGAGCTAAAAAAACTCTACCCCTACGGAGGCAGGAGAGAGGGGCTCATAAGGTTCGTAACCGACAGGCCGGGCCACGACAGGCGCTACGCCATAGACTCGTCGAAGATAGAGACCGAGCTCGGCTGGAGGCCAGAGACCACCTTCGAGCAGGGCCTATCCTCCACCATCGCATGGTACATAGCCAATAGGCCCTGGTGGGAGAAGATAATCTCCGGGGAGTACATGAGTTACTACGAAGGGCAGTACAAGGATTTAAAGCGCTGAGAGTGGAGTCCGAAGGGGGTGAAAAAATCAAAAAAGGAGGAACGGCCAACGTGCTGCAGAGAGGGTTTACGATATGGTATACGGGGCTTTCGGGCTCTGGCAAGACCACACTTTCCAACCACGTACACCACAGGCTCCAGAATAGAGGCATCACGAACGTAGAGGTCCTCGACGGCGACGTGGTGAGGACTCACCTCTCAAAGGGCCTGGGCTTCACCAAGGAGGACAGGGACACCAATATCCGCCGTATAGGCTGGGTCGCCCAGCTCCTGACCAAGCACGGGGTCCCGAACATGGCCGCGGCCATCTCGCCTTACAGGGAGGTGAGGGACGAGGTGAGGGAGATGGTGGAGCTCTCCGGAGGCAAGGGCGCCTTCGTCGAGGTCTTCGTCGACTGCCCCGTTGAGGTATGCGAGAAGAGGGACGTAAAGGGTCTTTACGCCAAGGCCCGGAGGGGCGAGTTGAAGCAGTTCACGGGCGTTGACGACCCCTACGAGCCCCCTCACCACCCCGAGATACACGTAAGGACGGACATATTAAGCCCAGAGGAGTGCGCGGACAGAATAAACAATTACCTCAAGGAAAAGGGTCTGATACCCGGAGATTAAAGAATGAAGCAGAATCTTTTGATATTCATAGACTTCTCGAGGAAGCTCATTAAGAACCGGGACATGCTCAAGACCATGGCCCTGAGGGAAATGAAGGCCAGGTACGTGGGGAGCTTCTTTGGGATTTTCTGGGCCATGCTCAACCCGCTCTTCCTCGTTGCCATCTACGGGGTCATTTTCGGGGTCTTTCTGGGCTCGAGGCCTGACCCGGTCTACGGCACGGAGAACTTTTTCGTCTACCTCGTCTGCGGGCTCCTGCCGTTCCTTTTCTTGTCCGAGTCCGTAAACGCCACGGCGAG
>DATEAM010000212.1:0-3462 GCA_035288385.1 Thermodesulfobacteriota bacterium | reverse complement strand
CCCCGCCAGCCCCCCCGGCCCCCCCGGCCCCCCCGCCCCCCCCGCCTTCGAGGACGAAGACCGACTCTCCGTGGACCTGGACGGGCGTAAATATTTTCCCTCCCGGGATTCCAAAGGCCCGGGAAAAGGCCTCTCTGTTTTGCCTCACCCTGCCGGGGTCGTCTCCGACCCTGGAACTGAAGTTAAGGGACGAGAAAGGAGGGGAGCTCGCCCCGCCGGTACGCGTAAGGAAACCGTGGACCGCGCCCGGGGCCCTTTCGAGGAGAGGGGAGGAAAAAAATTTTATCCCGCCTTTTTCGGCAAGTCCTGTCATGGGCATAAAAAGCTATCCGTACCTTTCGTCGAGAAACTCTATAAGGGCGGCCATGTCCTGGGGCAGGGGGGCGCAGAACTCCATGTACTCCCCCGTGGACGGGTGCGTTATGCCGAGGACCATGGCGTGGAGGCACTGCCTGTCCATCTGCTGGACCCTGTCTGCGACCTCTTTTGAGAGCCTCGATGGAAGCTCCTTCTTGCCCACCCCGTAGACCCTGTCCCCCACAACGGGCCTGCCCATGGCCGCCAGGTGGACCCTTATCTGGTGGGTCCTGCCCGTCTTCGGCATGACCTCGAGGAGGGTCATCCCGGGATAGCGCTTCAAGACCGTGAACTCGGAAACTGCCCGGCGCTTCTTCCTCGACCTCGGGGATATCTTTTTCCTGTCCGAGAGGCTCCTGCCCAGGGGCATGTCCACCACGCCCTCGTCCACCTTGACTGAGCCGAGCACGAGGGCGAGGTATTTCCTTACCGTCGTGTGGGCCTTGAACTGGGCAGAGAGTTCCTGGTGCGCGGCGTTGTTTCTGGCTACGACGAGGGCCCCGGTGGTGTCCATGTCAAGGCGGTGCACTATCCCCGGCCTTAGCGGCCCCCCTGCCGTTGACAGCCTGTCCGTATGGTTGACGAGGGCGTTTACGAGGGTCCCGGTTTGCCTTCCGGCCCCCGGGTGCACGGGAAGGCCTGATTGCTTGTTCACCACTATGATGTCGTCGTCCTCGTAGAGTATATCGAGGGGGATCTCCTCGGGAAGGACCCCGGGCTCTTGGGCCTCCGGCACCGTGACGCTTATGCTGTCGCCGGCCTTCAGTTTGTAGCCGGCCTTGACGGAGCGGCCGTTAACGAGAACAAGCCCCTTTTCCACGAGACCCTTTATCCTTGACCTCGTAATCTCCGGCAGTTCTTCGGCGAGGTAAACGTCGAGCCTCGTCGGGGCCGGCAGGGCGTTGACGGTTAATGTACGGCCTTTTCGCATAGGGTCTGTTCAAATGGCGCGGGGGATAAATTTTTTCTTAAACGCGAGAGCGGTCAAAGGTCCGGAACAGGCCCCGGCGTCAGGGATTTTTTTCAAGACCCTTCCTTTGCAAAACCGTGCGCAAGGCTTTGTTGAGAGCCTGAGGGGCCGTGGGAGGGGGGCCGGGGGCCGTGGCGCCGGGGCTACCCTTGTTTCGACCTCTCCTTTTTGAGCTCTTCTACGAGGACGACGCTGCTCTTCTCGGCGTTCGCCCTTACGAGCATCTCCACAAGCTCGCCGTCGCACTTCTTGAAGGCCTTGATTATATCGTCGTGCTGCCTGACCGACTCCTCCATCCTGCCGGGCAGACTCATGGCCGTGGCCCTGAAGCGCTCGAACTGCCGGACGATGTTGTGGGCGATGCTGCAGAGCTTTTCGTTCCCGCAGGCGTTAAGAAAGGTGTCGTGGAACTGGTTGTCGAGCCTGTAGAAGGCCTTCACGTCTTTTTTCTCCGCGCAGACGGCCATGCCGGTGTTGATGGTCTCGAGCCTTTTTATCTCCCTTGCGGAGAGCTTCTGGCAGGCTATCCTCGCGGCATATCCCTCAAGGAGGCTCTTTATGGCGTAGAACTCCTTTACGTCCTTGTCCGTTATGGGGCTCACCACCGCTCCTTTTCTCGGCGCCACGATGATAAAACCCTCGGACTCGAGCTGCCTGAAGGCCTCCCTTATCGGTGTCCTCGATATGCCGAAGCTCTCGGCTATCTCCTGCTCGGGGACCCTCTCGCCGGGCTTCAATCTGCCCGTTATGACGGCGTCTTTTATAAACTCCACTATCCGCTCCCTCAGAGTGAGGGGTTTTTCCACGGGATAGTCGAGTACCTTCGTCTTCTCCATAATCCTTTTATCAGGGAAATTTCTTGTTCCGGCGGGTCGTTGAGGTCTTCGGATCAGAAAAAGAGGTGTAAAGAAAGATAGCACCCAAACCCGCCTCTTCGGTAAACAACCTCTCCTTATATTGTATACTGTGTACATACCCAAAAGTCAAGGGTTTTTCTGAAAACGGGTCTGCTCCCGAGGAGCCTGAGAGCCCCTTTACTCTTCAAAAAAAGGTGTTCGGGAATACATAAAAACTTTCTTATATTTCACAAGATATGGCGGCACGGTTCTCACAATCCCACTTGAAGAACGATGGCTTTTGGGCTTTAATAATGAGATGGAAAAAACCGGAAAACCTAAAAAGAGGGTGCAGGTCCACGTGCCCTACCCCATGCTCGTCGAGAGGCTCGACGAGGTAATAGACGTTGGCATAAACCCCGAGGTCTACATGGACGGAGAGGACCTCGAGGGTGCCGGGCCCGAGGAGCTAAAGAGGATAAAGGAGGTCCTTGACAGGTACGACCGGAGGATAACGCTCCACGGCCCCTTCATGGACCTTAACCCGGGGAGCGCGGATGAGGAAAAAAGGCTCAGAACCGTCGCGATGTATAAAAGGGCCTTCGAGGCCGCCTCATACTTGAGGCCGAAGGTCATGGTGCTGCACGCCGGTTTCAAGGCAAGCTGGTTCGACAATGATGTGGGGCTCTGGCTCGAGAAGAGCCTCAAGACCTGGCCCGAGTTCGTAAAAAGGGCCGAGGACATGGGTATTACCATCGCCGCTGAGAACACCTTTGAAAGGGAACCTGGGCCGATTAAGAGGCTCGTCGAAGAGATAGGCTCCCCGAGTTTCCGCCTCTGTATCGACTCGGGCCACTTGAACGTATACTCGGAGGTGGAGATCGAGGAGTGGTTCAGGGTCCTCGGGGCCTACGTGGCCGAGGTCCACCTCCACGATAACTTCGGCGCCATAGACGACCACCTCCCCATCGGGGACGGCACTATCGACTTCGCGGCCTTTTTCAGGCTCTTGAAGACCTATTCCAACGACCCCGTGTACACCATAGAACCCCACGGCGAGGAGGTCCTCTTCAGGGCCATTGACGCGGTGATGAGGTATATCTGAGGGGAACTTTTTGAAAATTGAAAAAAATTCCCCTCAGACTCCCCTCAAAAACTTTATGCTATTTATCCCATGAGGGGGAGACCCCATGAAAGAAATTTCCCGTCAGAGGGGTCTCCCCCTCATGGGATAGCCAAAAGTCTTTGGAAGGGGGTTTGGGGGAAACCTTTCTACAGAAAGGTTTCCCCCGATAAAAT
>DATEAM010000211.1:0-2114 GCA_035288385.1 Thermodesulfobacteriota bacterium | reverse complement strand
GGGAACCTTTCTTCAGAAAGGTTCCCCCAAAAAGGCATGTCTGTAAAGAGGATAGTGAAGTATCCGGACCCTCTATTGAAGGAGGTCTCCGAGGGGGTCGGCGAGATAGACCAGGGGGTCCTCTCCATCATAGAGGACCTCGTGGACACTATGCGCGCCTCTCCTGGGGTGGGGCTTGCCGCCGTCCAGATAGGGGTCTTAAAGCGCGCAATCGCAGTAGACGTCACCCCGAGGCACCCGGGCCGAGGGCTAATCGTGCTCCTGAACCCCGAGGTCCTCGACTCGAAGGGAAGAAGGGTCGGCAGGGAGGGCTGCCTCTCCGTGCCCGAGTACACGGCGAATATTCCGAGGGCCGAGGAGATTACCGTAAGGGGGCTCACCCCCGGGGGGGTGGAGACTACCCTCGTCTCAGAGGGTTTTGAGGCCGTGGCCCTCCAGCACGAGATAGACCACCTCGAGGGCATCCTCTTCATAGACAGGATTACGAACATGAAGAGGGACCTCTTCAGGAGAAAGAGGTTTTAGGCGGCCAAAAAGAAATAAACCCGCTACACTACCCGGACAAACCCGCCCCACCCATTGTCAACCTCCTTAAATATTGCGTTGACAATAAGCCCCTTCCTGTGTTATTCAAGATAGCCAACACTTTAGTTTTTCTTAATTTTCCCCCCATAAAGGGGTTCTTGAGATGGAAGATATATTGAAGACGGCCCTCGATAAGGGCATCTCCGGCGCGGGTCTTTCCGCGAAAGAGGCAGGCGAGTTCGTATCGCTCTCGGAGGAGCGCATATACGATATCCTCTCCATAACGGAGAGGATAAGGCGGCATCATAAGGGAGTGGAGGTGAACCTCTGCTCCATAGTGAACGCGAAGAGCGGCCTGTGTGCCGAGGACTGCTCCTTCTGTTCCCAGTCCGTGAAGTACTCAACGGGGGTGAAGACCTACCCCATGGTCTCTCCCGGGGAGATGGTGGCGGCGGCAGAAAGGGCCGAGGGCTGGGGTGCCAGGGAGTTTTCCATCGTAACGAGCGGCACGGGCATCGAGAAGGAACGGGACGTCTCGATACTCGTAGAAACCCTTGAGGCCATGAAAGGCTCCATTAATATGGAGAGGTGCGCCTCTCTGGGCATCCTCGGCAGGGAGACCCTCAAGAAACTCAGGGAGAGCGGGCTCGAGAGCTACCACCACAACCTCGAGACATCGAGGGGCTTTTTCCCCAGGATATGCACGACCCACTCTTACGACGAGGACGTGGAGGTCATAAGGGCCGCCAAGGGGCTCGGCTTTCATGTCTGCTCGGGAGGGATTTTCGGGCTCGGCGAGTCATGGGATGACAGGGTCGAGCTCGCTTCCACTTTAAGGGAACTCGGAGTCGACTCCGTGCCCGTGAACTTCCTTAACCCGAGGCCAGGGACCCCCCTTGAGGGCTCGGGGAGCCTCACGCCCAGGGAGTGTCTCATGATAATAGCGCTCTTCAGGGTGATGATGCCTGAAAAGGATATCGTGGTATGCGGCGGCAGGGAGGTGAACTTGAGGGGCCTCCAGCCCCTCATATTCGCCGCCGGAGCGAACGGCATGATGATAGGCGACTACCTTACCACCCGGGGCAGGGAGCCCGAAGAGGACCTAAGGATGATAGAGGACCTTGGTCTTAAACCGAGGAGGTAAGGGTGCCTCTTTTGTACCGATTCTCGTAAAACAGACAACTTAATTGGTAATAGCCGGAAGTTTTTGAAAGGGGTTTGGGGAAAACTTTTTTCAAAAAGTTTTCCCCAATATTTGATCATGAAATCCATAACAGAAGAGATAGAAAGGCTCTCTGACCTGGGGCTTAAGAGGACGCTTCTTCGCGTTGACGGGCCCCAGGGCCCGAGGGTGATTATAGAGGGGCAGGAGCGGATACTTCTGTGCTCCAACGACTACCTCGGCCTCGCCAGCCATCCGGCCCTGAAGGAGGCGGCCGTAAAGGCCATTGAGGCTTACGGCGTGGGCTCCGGGGCCTCGAGGCTCGTCTCGGGGAGCATGGCCCCTCACATGGAGCTCGAGGAGCGCATAAGGGCCTTCAAGGGCACTGAGGACGCCCTCCTCTTCAACTCGGGCTACAACGCGAACA
>DATEAM010000210.1:0-11538 GCA_035288385.1 Thermodesulfobacteriota bacterium | reverse complement strand
CCTTTTAGCCCCACCCAAAGCACCCGCGGGCTCTTCAGGCTCGGGAAGCCCCCGACGCCGCCCGCTGAGAGGGTAAAGGGTCTGGTATCCCTTGCAGCGGCCTCAAGCTCGCGGGACAATTCGTCTATCCTCGATTCCTCGACCTCTCCGAGGAATTTCATCGTAAGGTGGATGTTAGCGGGCCTTACCCAGGAGACACGGGAGAAGCCTTTGTCGAGGGCGGCCTGGAGCTCCGCGAGTTTTTCGGTCAATTCTTCCGGCAGCCTTATGGCTATGAAGGTCCTGATGACAAAAACCCCTCCGGAGTTTTTTTAACGGGTCTACGGGCCGGTCCCTATAGTAAAACAAACCCCCCTTGAATAAAAGGGTAAAAAAACTCAAGGAGCGCAAAAACCCAGCCTCAGGCCACAAGTGGGTCGGGTGGGGCCGGGGGGGCCGGGGGGGCCGGTGGGGCGAGGGCCTCGACGAGGAGCTCAAGGGCCGCGGCGGCGGACTGTTTCTTGATCTGCGCTCTCGTGCCCCGGAAGAGGAATTTTTCCACAAGCGGCCTTTTGCTCCCTCCAGGGGCGACACTTATATAGACGGTGCCCACGGGTTTTCCTGCCGACCCTCCGCCGGGTCCGGCTATACCGGTTATCGAAACACCCGCCGTGCTCCTGAGCCTCCTCCTGACGCCCTCGGCCATCTCGACGGCCGTCTGGCGGGATACGGCCCCGTATCTTTCGAGTGTAGGGGCCCTTACCCCGAGGAGCCTCAACTTTACCTCGTTACCGTAGGCGACGACCCCGCCGAGGAAGTACGCGGAGCTGCCGGGGACGTTCGTTATCATGTGAGAGAGGAGCCCGCCGGTGCAGGACTCGGCGACGGCGAGGGTGGAGTTTTTCCCCCTCAGGAGCCTCCCTATGAGGACTCGGCGGCTTTTCGCCGCGGCGGGTCTTTTCATCCGATTGTCCATATTATGAAACGGGCGAATACGTTGGCGTAAACCCCGGCGGCCACGTCGTCAAGGACGACCCCGAATCCGCCGGCCACCCCCCTGTCGATAGCCGATACCGGGTAGGGCTTCAGGATATCAAAAAACCTGAAAAGAAGAAAGACCAATATTACGTTGAAAAAGTTGATGGGTATGAGGAACATGGCCACGAGGGTCCCGCATATCTCGTCTACCACGATCTCAGACGGGTCGCTGCCGCCGAAGACCTTGAGGGCTTCGGAGCTTATGACAACGGAAGCGGCAAAGACGGCGACGATGGCGATGACCTCAAGATACACCGGAAGTCCCGAGACGAGCCAGGCTAACAGCACGCCCCAGAACGTGCCAAGAGTGCCGGGCATGACCGGGGAGTACCCCGCGTAGGTCCCGGTGGCCAGAAAGGTTGTAATCGGTCTTTTCATCTTTTAAATTGAGGGAAGGTTTTTGAAAAAACCTTCCCTCAAGCTCCCTTCAGAAACCCTTATGTTCGTTCATGTAAAAGAGCCTCATACGGGGAATGGCGAAAAGTCTTTGGAAAGGGGTTTACACGGCATCAAACATTACAATAGTTTTTATTGTTATTCTGATGTCTACAGGCATAATTGTCAGTTTGCGTCAGCCAAGAACCTTTCTTCAGAGGGGTTTTCCCCCGGTTAGAATATAAACCTCCTCATCCTTATGTTGATGATTATGCCCACGGCTATCATGCATGTTACGAGGAAAGAGCCGCCGTAGCTCATGAAGGGTAGCGGCACGCCCACCACGGGCATGAGCCCCGAGACCATGCCCAGGTTTATTATGATATGCCAGAAGAGCATCGCCGAGACCCCGAAGGCGAGGAAGAAGCCGAACCTGTCCTTTGAGTTGTCCGCCGCGTCGAGGCCCCGGACGACGAGTACGAGAAAGAGCGTTACGACGAGGAGCGACCCCAGGAGTCCCCACTCCTCCGCGAACATGGCGAATATGAAGTCAGTGTGGTGTTCGGGGAGGAACATGAGCTTGCCCTGTGTGCCGCCGTCGAATCCCTTTCCAGTCAAGCCCCCGGACCCTATGGCTATCTTCGACTGCATCACGTGGTACCCGGAGCCGCGGGGGTCGCTCGCTGGGTTTATGAAGCTCATAAGGCGGACCTTCTGGTAGCCCTTCAGGGCCTTCCAGGCGAAGGGCATCATGGCGCCGAGGGAGAGGATTATCCCGGCGAAGGTCCGCGCCCTTATGCCCACGACGAGAATGACCGACCAGAATATCATCCAGAGTATTATCGCCGTGCCCAGGTCCGGCTGCTTGGCTATCAAGAGGAAGGGGACCATGAGTATCGCCCCGGGGATGAGGAGTTGCCTGAGGCCCAGGCCCTTTTGAGGGACGTTTTTTGCGCTGAAGTACTTCGCGAGCATGATGATGAGGGCGAGCTTGGAGAGCTCCGAGGGCTGGAGGGAGAAGAGGCCCAGGTCGAGCCACCTCTTCGCCCCGCCCATGGAGCTGCCGACGAAGAAGACGGAGAGAAGAAGCAGGATGGAGCTTCCGTAGACGAGGTAGGCGAGCCTGTCGAGGAGCGTGTAATTGAATATTATTGCCGCGAACATGAACCCCGCGCCGATTACGAGCCAGTAGAACTCTTTCTGGTAGAAGGAGGGCCACTTGGTGTGGGTGGCGCTGTAAATTGAGGCGAGACCCACGGTCACAAGCGAGACGGTTATCAAGAGCGTAACCCAGTCGAAGTGCGCTATAAGCCTTCTATCTATCATCGAGCGCTCCCTGGGTAAACCCCGCCTTGACGGCTACGGGGGCGGTCCTTTCCAACTCTACCGGTCCTTTGCCGCTTTCGTCTTCAGCGAGATAGGCCTTGAAGACCTCGAGGGCCACGGGTGCCGCGGCACTTGAGCCGAACCCGCCGTGCTCGACGAGCACCGCGACGGCTATCCTGGGGTCTTCAAAAGGCGCGTACCCCACGAACCAGGCGTGGTCGCGGCGCATGTAGGCTACCGTCCTCACGTCCTTCACCCTCTTCGTCAGTTTCGCCACCTGCGCCGTTCCCGTCTTCCCGGCTATCCTGAGTCCGCTGCGCTCGAGGAAATGGGCGGTCCCTCCATTGTCCATAACGACACCCCTCAGGGCCTTTTGTACCCGGTCAATGGTCTCGGGCGAGACATCGAGTGTCGAGGTTTTCTCGGGGACGAACTTTTTTACGACCCCGCCCATGGGGGTCCTTATCTCCTCGACTATCGTGGGCCTGTAGAGCGTGCCGCCGTTGGCTATGGCGGCGTAGGCGGCGGCGAGCTGGAGCGGGGTAGTTAGCATGAAGCCCTGGCCCACGGCTACGGATATCGTCTCGCCCTCGTACCACCTCTCGCCGTATGCCCTCTTTTTCCACTCCGAGGTCGGCACGAGGCCGGACTTCTCCCCTGCGAGCGACACCCCGGTAGGTTCTCCGAAGCCGAACTTTCTCGAATACCTCGCGAGGGTGTCCACGCCCACCTTGAGGCCGAGCTGATAGAAGAAGGTGTCCGAGCTCTCGATTATCGCCCTGTGTATGTTTATATTGCCGTGCCCCTTTTCCTTCCAGTCGCGGTAGTCCCTGCCGGCGAACCTGAAGGCTGGCCCGGAGAACACCATGGCATGGGGCGAGATGGCCTTTTCCTCGAGGGCCGCCACGGCGTGTATGGGCTTGAAGGTCGAGGCCGGGGGGTACTGGCCCTGTATCACCTTGTTGGTCAGGATGTGATAGGGGTCTTTTATTATCCTCTCCCACTCCTCGGCCGACACGCCTGAGGAGAGCTTGTTTGGGTCGAAGGCGGGGGCGCTGACCATGGCGAGCACCCTTCCGGTGTCCACCTCGATGGCGACCACGGCCCCCACCTTCTCCCTCATGGCGTTCCACGCGGTTATCTGCGTTCTCAAGTCAATGGTGAGGGTCACGTCGTTGCCGGGAAAGGGAGGGGAGAACTCTACGACCTTTATCTTCCTTCCCAGGGCGTCCACCTCCAGCTCCTTGGTGCCGTCGATGCCCTTTATGTGCCCCTCGAAGAACCTCTCCAGGCCGTACTTGCCGAGGAGGTCCCCGGGGTCGTAGCCCCTCTCGCCGAGCCTTTGAAGCTCCCCCTCGTTTATCTCCCCGAGATAGCCTATGAGGTGGGCCGCCGCTTCGCCGTAGAGGTAATGGCGCTTCGGGGTCACGTCGAGTATTATGCCGGGGGTTTCGAACTTGAAGCTCTCAACCTTTACCGTCTCCTCCCAGGTGAGGTCCTCTTTCAACTTAACGGCCCTGAAGGGCGGACGGCCCTTTGACTTTTCGAGTTTCTCGTCCACGGCGGCGGAGTCTATGTCCACGAGGTCCTTGAGCATCACCTTGGTCTTGACCCAGTCGGTGACGTCTTCCGGGACGAGGTATAGGTCGAAGCCGGGGCGGTTTTCGGCGATCTTGATTCCGGAGCGGTCGTATATAATGCCCCTGGGGGCGGGGGACTTGACGGAGCGGATCCTGTTGTTTTCGGAGAGGTCCTTATAGTAGGACCCGTCGAGGACCTGGAGCTGCCAGAACCTTACGGCGAGGAGGAAAAAAACGACGGCCACTAATACCGTGGAGAAAAAGACCCTGGTCTTGAACTCCTTCGGTTCCTTATCCTTGAAATATCCCTTCAACTTCCTCTACCTTTCGAAGGTCCGGGGCGAGACCACCGCGCTCAGGCGCTCCAGGCCCGTTATGACAGCGGGAGCGAAGGCCCCGGTCACCGCGGCTTGGAGAAGTATCCCCCACAGGAAGGGGGCCTCTGGGTTCGCGTATCTCAGGACCGTGTATACGAGCACTCCCTTCAGTACAGTCAGCGCCGCTGCCGAGCCGGCCCTCATGTGGGGCGTAGTAAAGTGCATCTTCTTCGATAGCATGTATACCGCGACGAAAACGCTCGTGAGCGCGTAGGAGGTGGAGCCGAGGACCCCGCCTGTGAAGACGTCCTCGGTGTAGCCTACGATAAAGCTCAAGACAACGCCCTCCAGGCCGGGCCTTGAGTAGGCCAGGTAAAAAACCATGAGGAGCGGCACGTCGGGCACCGGCACGGTGGGAAAGAGCGTGCTCTTGAATATCAGGTAGATTACAGCCGCGGGGAGGAATACGAGGAAATCTCTCATCTTATCTTATTCCGGGGGAAACTCTTGTTCCAGTCGACACCGGGCGTTGAGAATTCCTGAGGCACAAATGCCTCAAGACCTCGAATCGCCATGAAAACTCCGGGGGAAGGAATTCTTCGAACCACTTTCAAAGACATCCGGCCGTTACTTTCAGGACTTGAGACCGGGGTCCTCCACGACGAGGACCTCTTCGAGGGTTTTAAGGTCCACTCCGGGCCGGACCTCGATGTAGTTGAAGAAGTTGTCCACTCCCTTCTCTATTCTGGAGACCTCGCCTATTACGATCCCCCTGGGGAAGAGTCCGGAAAACCCTGAGGTTATTATCATGTCTCCTATTTTGACGTCGTCGAGCTCCCTTACGTATTTGAGGACAAGGCCCCCGGTGCCGTTGCCTTCCACCACGCCCTTGACCCTCGTCCTCTGCACCACGGCCTCGATGTTCGACCGGATGTCCGTGCTCAGGAGCACCCTTGAGGTCCCCGGGTTCACATCTATGACCCTTCCCACTACCCCGAGGGGCGTTATGACGGACATCTCTTTTTCGACCCCGTCCGCGGCCCCCTTGTCTATCGTAATGGTCTGGGTCCATCTGTCTATGTTATAGGCGAGGATGTCCGAGGCGATTGTTGAGAAGGGGAGGGTCTCCTTGTAGGCGAGGAGCTCCTTCAGCCTCGAGCTAAGCAAGAGGTCCTCGGTGAGCCTGTTGTTCTCTTCCGTGAGCGCCGTGACGGCGTCCCTGAGGGCTTCGTTTTCCTTTTTGACGCCCACGAGGAAAAAGTAGTCCTGAAAAACGCTGGCAACCACGTTGTACGTGCCCAGGACGGCGTCCTGAACCGGTGTGACGGCGACGGAAAATATCCTGTCAAGGAATGCGCCCCTTTGCCGTGCACCTCTGTCGGTAAGGGCGAGGTGGAGTGAGAAGAGGACGATGAAAATGGAGACTATAAGTATCTGGTGTCTTTTGACGAAAGAGGTCATTATACCGTTACCCGATAGAAAAGGAGTTTAGGAGTTTGAAGTTTCGGTTCCGGTCCTCTGTAATATCCGGTCTCCCTTCCAAGACCATGAGTGACAAGTTCGTGTTTTAGCCATGCAACCCTGGAGCGCCCGCCATCCCCGCTTGCCGTCGACCTTTTACCGTCCCTATAAAAATAGTCGCCGCCCCCCTGTCGCCGCCCCTTGTCCCCCTGGCAAATTGGTTCTACCCCGGCCCCCGGCCCCGTTTCCCTGAGTACCCCCGGCCCCCCTGCGCCGCTCCGGCCACCTTACGCCGCCCCGGCCACCCGGCCCCCCCCGGCCCCCCCCGGCCCCGTGGGCCGCGTTAGTTGGGGATGGTGACCTCCCTCAGGAGCTTTATCTCGTCGAGGACCTGTCCGGCGCCTTTTACCACGCAGGTAAGGGGGTCGTCGGCTATGGTTACGGGCAGCTGTGTCTCCTCTCGCAGCAAGACGTCGAGGTTTTTTATAAGCGCCCCTCCGCCCGCGAGCACTATCCCCTTGTCAACGAGGTCCGCGGCGAGCTCCGGGGGTGTTATTTCGAGGACGCTCTTTACCGCCTCTATGAGGGCGTTAATGGGCTCGTTAAGGGCCTCTCTTATCTCGCTTGCGTCTATCTCGAGGGTCGTAGGGATGCCGGTTATGAGGTTCGAGCCCTTTATCTCGAGCTTCAAGTCGCTCTCGTCGCCCATGGGCAGCCCGAAGGTCATCTTTATGGTCTCCGCCACGCCCGTGCCTATGGCGAGGTTGTACTTTCTCTTTATGTACTGGACTATGACCTCGTCGAGCTTGTCTCCTCCGATCCTGATGGACTTTGACTGGACGATGCCCGCGAGGGATATGACGGCGATCTCCGAGGTCCCCCCTCCGATGTCTACTATCATGTTCCCCGAGGGCTCCGTTATGGGCAGCCCCGCGCCTATGGCCGCGGCCATGGGCTCCTCTATGAGGTAGACCTCGGCGGCTCCCGCGGAGTAGGCCGATTCCCTCACGGCCCTCTTCTCCACCTGGGTTATGCCCGAGGGCACGCCAATTATTATCCTCGGTCTTACGAGGAGCTTGCGGTTATGGACCTTGGCGATGAAGTACTTGAGCATCTCCTCGGTGACCTCGAAGTCGGCTATGACCCCGTCCTTCAGGGGTCTTATGGCCATGATGTTGCCAGGGGTCTTGCCGAGCATGGCCTTGGCCTCCCTGCCCACGGCAAGGACGCGCTTGCCCTTGCCGTCCTTCTTGACGGCCACGACGGAGGGCTCGTTGGTGACGATGCCCTTTCCTTTTACGTATATCAGGGTGCTGGCGGTGCCAAGGTCTATGGCGAGGTCGTTGGAAAAAAAGCTGAAAATACGGTTAAACATATACTCTCCCTCTCTCCCCGAGTAAATTTAATGAATTTTATCAAAGAACCGCCGACTAAGGCAAGGGGAATTTTTCATAAAAAAGTTGAATTTAAGAAGAAAATTCTTTACCATTGTACATCAAATCTAAAACCGGTTCTGTGACACTCATTACGTCGGGGCCGAGGGCGGAGGTATGACCGAAATATGCTTGAATTCATAAGAAAGAGGACCAAGTCGCTTTACATCCTTCTTGTATTCGCAGCCATCATCGTAGTCTTCGTCTTCTGGGGGGTTGGCCCGTCCGGGCCAGGCGGGGGGGACGCCAACGTCGTGGCCACGGTGGACGACGAGGTCATAACCCTGAGGGAGTACACGGACTTTTACAGGAGACAGGTCGAGTATTACAGGGACGTCTTCAAGGATCGCTACACCCCGGAGTTCGAGGAGACGCTCAACCTCAAGAAGGTCTCCATGGACATCCTCATAAACAGGTCGCTCGCCGTTGCGGAGGGAGACGCCCAGGGCATAGGGGCGACGAAGGAGGAGGCCCAGGACCTTATCATGTCCATGCCGGCCTTCCAGGAGGACGGCGTCTTCAACAAAGAGAGATACTTCGAGGCCCTCGACTCCCAGCGCATAAAGCCGGCGGAGTTCGAGGAGGCGGTGCGCCGCGACATCATTACCGCGAAGATGCGCGAGAGCGTCGTAAAGGAGATAACGGTAACTGAAGATGAGACGGAGGCCGAGTACCTGAAGGATAACAGGCATATGAACCTCAACTACATTACCGTGGACCCCGCAGGGTTTACCGGCGAGGTGGAGGTAACGGACGAAGATGCCCGGGAGCACCTCAAGGCGAACTCCACCGAGTTCATAGTCCCGGCGAAGGTAAAGGCCTTTTACGCCTATGCGGACTTCGAGAAGTTCAGGAAGAGGGCGAAGGTCAAGGACACGGAGATAAAGGGTTACTACGAGGCCAACCCGGGTCAGTTCATGAAGCCCGCAGAGGTGAAGGCGAGCCACATACTCATGAGGCCCGAAGGCGAAGGCGAGGGGCCCAAGGAAGATGCGAGGAAGAGGGCCGAGGGTCTTATCGAGAGGATAAAGGGGGGAGAGGACTTCGCGAAACTCGCCAGGGAGTTCTCAAAGGACCCGGGCTCTGCCTCCAGGGGCGGGGACCTCGGCTGGTTCCAGGCCGGGGTGATGGTCAAGTCCTTCGAGGACGCCGCCTTTTCCCTTAAGAAGGGCGAGGTGAGCGCCCCGGTGGAGACCCCCTTCGGCTGGCACGTAATAAAGGTTGAGGACAGGAAGGAGCCGGAAGCCAGGCCGCTACTCGATGTAAGGGATTTCATAGAGAAGAGGCTTGCCGTGGAGAGGGCCTACGAAGGGGCGAGGGGCGCCGTACGTGGCCTTGAGGAGCTTTTCAAGACCGAGGAGGACACAGAGAAGCTCAAGAAGGCCGCCGGGGAAGCTGGCCTCGAGATGTCGCTGACCGGTTACTTCACACAGGAGGACCTCGACGTGGGGCTTTCTCAGGTGGAGAGGTTCAGAGACATAGTCTTCCTCCTTCAAAAGGGAGAGACGAGCGGGGCGGTGGAGACGATGCAGGGCTTTTACATATTAAAGGTCGTCGACAGGAAGGACGCCTATCTGCCAGAGTACTCCGAAGTGGCGGGCGAGGTAAAGGGTAGGCTTACCGGCATAAAGGCGGGAGAGCTCGCGCGAAAGAAGGTCGATGAGTTACTGGCAAGGTTGAAAGGGGGGGAGGGGGCCGAGGGGGGCGAGGGACGCGAGGACCTCAAAACGCTCGCAAAGAAAGAGGGGTACAGATTGAGGGAGACGGGCCCCTTCACCAGGGCTGAGGGGTTTATCCCCGGGCTCGACGCCTTCGTCGGGGAGAACGAGGCGATCTTCGCGCTCGGCAAGGAGAACCCACTCTACCCGGAGGCATTGGCCAACGAGGGGAGGTTTTATCTGCTTGAGTTCAATGGCTCCATGGAGGCTGACTTAAAGGACCTGACGCCCGAAGCGATAGAAGCGCTGAGAGAGAGGCTCCTTCAAGAGAAGCAGGAGCAGGCCGTAAACGCCTGGCTTGCCGAGCTACGTAAGAAGTACAAGATAATGGTCTTCGAGGACCGTTTGTAGTTTTTTGGGGTGAACCTTTCTGAAGAAAGGTTCCCCCAAACCCCCTCTAAAGACTTTTGGCTATTATCCTGAGGAGGGAGACCCCTCTTCATAGAAATTCTTATAAGGGGTCTCGCTCCTCAGGATAGCTCAAAGTTTTTGAAAGGAGTCTGAGGAAAACTTTTTTCAAAAAGTTTTCCTCAGTAAAAACGCATGCGTTTTTCGAAGATGTTGATTCCCACGTTGAAGGAGTCTCCGGCAGACGCCGAGGTCGTGAGCCAGAGGCTCATGATAAGGGCGGGGATGATAAGGAAGGTCGCCTCTGGCATCTATAACCTCCTGCCGCTGGGTTTCAGGGTGGTAAAGAAGGTGGAGAATATCGTAAGGGAGGAGATGAACCGCGCCGGGGCCCAGGAGATCTCCATGCCCTTTGTCCTCCCCTCGGAGCTTTGGAAGGAGAGCGGCAGGTGGGACGAGTACGGGAAAGAGCTTCTGAGGATAAAGGACCGTAACGACCGCGAGTTCTGCCTCGGCCCCACCCACGAGGAGATAATAACCGACATAGTCAGGCGCGAGGTCCGCTCCTACAGGGAACTCCCCATGAACCTCTACCAGATTCAATCCAAGTTCAGAGACGAGATACGCCCGAGGTTCGGCCTCATGAGGGCGCGCGAGTTCTCCATGAAGGACGCCTATTCATTCCACGCAACCGACGAGAGCGCCGAGGCCGAATACAGGAACATGCACGAGACCTACTCCCGGATATTCGAGCGCTGCGGACTCAAGTTCAGGGCCGTTGAGGCGGAGACAGGGGCCATTGGAGGGAGGTTCTCTCACGAGTTCATGGTCCTCGCGGATACCGGAGAGGACGCCATAGCGAGCTGTGACGGTTGCGACTACGCCGCCAACACGGAGAGGGCCGAGATAAGGGGGCCGGAAAAAGTTCCGCTTAAGGGCGAGGCGAAGAGGCCCGAGAGGGTGAGGACCCCGGGCAAAAAGAGCGTAGAGGAGGTGAGCGACTTTCTCGACGTCAAGCCGGAGAACCTCATAAAGACCCTTATATACGAGACGGATAAAGGGGTCGTGGCCGCCCTTGTCAGAGGGGATTTTGAGCTTAACGAGATGAAGCTTACGAGGCTTATTGATGCGGCTCATGTTCACCTCGCAGACGAGGCCCTTGTCGTTGAGAAGACAGGCTCCCCTTCGGGCTTTTCCGGGCCCGTGGGCCTGAAGATCCCCATTTACGCAGACCATAGCGTGCGGAATATCATAAACGGAGTAACCGGGGCGAACGAGGCGGACGCCCACCTCGTCAACGTAAACCCCGAGAGGGACTTTAAGGCAACGTATGCCGACCTCAGGGTGGCGCGCGAAGGCGACGGTTGCCCGAGGTGCGAGGGGACTCTCCATATAAGCCGGGGTATAGAGGTGGGGCACATCTTCAAGCTTGGGACGAAGTACAGCGTCTCCATGGGCGCTACCTTCCTGGACGAAAATGGCAAGGAGAGGCCCATGATAATGGGCTGTTACGGCATAGGCATAGGCAGGACGGCCGCCGCCTCGATAGAGCAGAACCACGACGAAGGGGGCATAATCTGGCCCCGGCCTCTCGCGCCTTTTGACTGCGAGGTCCTTCCCGTAAACGTAAAGAACGAGGAGACTATGAAGGCGGCGGTGGCGCTTTACGAGTCTTTAAAATCCTCGGGAGTTGACGTCCTTCTCGACGATCGGGACGAAAGGGCGGGGGTTAAGTTCAAGGACGCGGACTTAATAGGGATACCGCTGCGCGTCACCATAGGCGAGAGGAACCTTAAACAGGGCCTCGTGGAGATAAAGGAGAGGAGGGGAGGGGAGGTACGGCTCGTAAAGGTGGAAGAGGCGGAGGGAGAGGTTAAAAAGCTCCTCCAATAATTAAGTATGGTGTCCCCGGAATTTCCGATGATGAATCGCGCTATAGACTTAAAAAAATATATCAATCTTT
>DATEAM010000209.1:0-3932 GCA_035288385.1 Thermodesulfobacteriota bacterium | reverse complement strand
GACCCCCTTCCAAAGACTTTTGGGGGGAGCCCTCCCGGGCAGCCAAAAGTCTTTGGAAGGGGGTCCGGGGGGGAACCTTTCTTCAGAAAGGTTCCCCCCCGGTCTTGAGATATTCCGGGAATTCTGATATATTGAATAAATTTATTAAAGCGTGCCTTCGAGGGTAGAAGAGATGATACTTCCTTACAAGGGCGTAACGCCCACCGTCCACGAGACCGTCTTTATCGAAGAGAGCGCGAGGGTCATCGGGGACGTGCATATAGGCGAGTTTTCGAGCGTGTGGTTCAACTCGGTGGTGCGAGGTGACGTGCACTACATAAGGATCGGAAGGCGCACCAACGTCCAGGACAACTGCACCCTCCACGTGACGAAGGCGGTTTATCCCCTCGTCCTCGGCGACGAGATAACCGTCGGGCACGGCGTGGTATTACACGGCTGCACCATAAGGGACAGGTGCCTCATAGGCATGGGAGCCATAATACTCGACAACGCCGAGGTTGGGGAGGACTCGATAATAGGAGCGGGGTCTGTGGTCGCGGAGGGCACGAAGGTCCCGCCCGGGAGCCTGGTCCTGGGCGTGCCCGGAAGGGTGGTGAGGGAATTGAGGCCCGAGGAGAAGGAGCGCATAAGGAGGTCGGCGGAGAACTACATAGGATACGCCAGGGACTATACCGGGTAGAGCGGGGCGGCTGTGGAGTTTCCACAGGGCCGCGGCCAAAGGTTTTTGAAAGGAGTTTGAGGAAAACTTTTTTTAAAAGGTCTTCCACAATATCATGAAATACGCCTCCATAGACATCGGCACCAACACCTTGAGGCTCCTTGTAGCCGAGGTTGATTCACGTGGGGCGCTAAAGCCGCTGATATACGACAGGGCCATAACGAGGCTCGGCGGAGGCTATACGGAAGGGCATGGTATTGACGGGGGTTCCGCGGAGAGGACCCTCTCGGCGCTCGAGGCCTTCAAGGAGGTCCTCACTGGAGAGGCTGTAGAGAGCGTCGTGGCCACGGCCACGAGTGTGGTAAGGAGGGCCCGGAACAGGGACAGGTTCCTCCGGGAGATAGAGGAGAGGACCGGGATAAGGGCCGAGGTTATTTCGGGAGAAGAGGAGGCGAGGCTTTCTCTGATCGGGGTCCTTTCCGTACTTAACGACACCTCTGGAAGAATGCTTGTCGTGGACATAGGAGGAGGGAGTACGGAGTTCATAGCCGCCGAGGGCGGGGCGCTCCTGGGTTCATGGAGCATGGAGATGGGGGTTGTCCACCTGACGGAGGATTACCTTAAGAACGACCCGCCCGAAGAGAGGGAGCTTCACTCCATGGAGGCCTCGGTCTCAGGGGTCCTTCGCGAGCTCAAGGCCCGGATGGAGGCGGCACACATGGAGCCTTCCCTTTACGGGGGGGGCGGGGGCTCGACCGGGGCCAGGCTCGTGGGCACAGCAGGCACCATAACGACCCTTGCCGCCCTTGACCAGGACCTCGACGTCTATGACAGGGATAAGATTAACAATTATACCCTCACCAGAGAGCGGGTCGCGGAGCTCTACAGAGGTCTCGCGGGGATTACCATGAGAGAGCGCGAGAAGATACTCTCCCTCGAAAAGGGAAGAGAGGACCTTATTATCCCGGGCTCCGCCATAGTGTTCCTTACCATGGAGGCCTTCGGCTTCGGCGAGATGACCGTAAGCGACGCCGGGCTCCTTGAAGGGATAATAATAGACGGCGTCCGTAAGGGCGCTGAAACAGAACAGACGGAGGTTTGAGGTTTATGAGCATAAAATCGAGAGAGGCCCTTACCTTTGACGACGTACTGCTCGAGCCCCTGCACTCGAAGGTCCTGCCGAGGGACGTAAACGTCTCAACCAGGCTCACCAACAGGATAAGACTCAACATACCCCTTATTAGCTCGGCCATGGACACGGTAACCGAGTGGCAGATGGCCATAGCAATAGCCCTCGAGGGCGGCATAGGGGTCATACACAAGAACCTCACGGTGGACGAGCAGGCCGCCATGGTGGACAGGGTAAAGAAGTACGAGTCCGTTATAATCCAGAAACCGCTCACCCTCGAGCCGGACCAGAGGGTAGCCGACGCCCTCGAGATAATGAAGGAGGAGCGTATATCCGGCTTCCCCATAGTGAAGGATAAAATCCTCGTTGGGATACTTACGAACAGGGACCTGAGGTTCGAGACGAACCCTTCGAGGAAGATATCCGAGATAATGACGAAGAACGTGGTCAAGGCAAGGTCAGGGATATCCATAGAGAAGGCAAAAGAGATACTCCACCGCCACAGGATAGAGAAACTGCCCCTCGTGGACGGGAAGGGGAGGCTCAAGGGGCTCATAACGGTAACGGACATCGAGAAGAGGCAGAAGCACCCCAACTCCTGCAAGGACACCCTGGGGCGCCTCAGGGTGGCCGCCGCCGTGGGAGTCTCCTTCGACAGGGAGCCGAGGACCGAATCACTCCTTCAGGCCGGGGCCGACTGCATAGTGGTCGATACGGCCCACGGGCACAGCAAGGGCGTTATAGACGCCGTAAGGTCGACGAAAAAGGACTTCAACTGCGAGGTCATAGCGGGAAACGTGGCCACCGCCGAGGCCGCCGAGGCCCTTATAAAGGCCGGAGTGGACGCTATCAAGGTCGGCGTGGGCCCCGGGTCCATATGCACCACCCGCGTGGTGACGGGCATAGGGATACCCCAGATAACGGCAGTCTCCGACGTGGTCAGGGTGGCCCGAAGAAAGGACGTCCCCGTAATATCCGACGGCGGCATAAAGTTCTCCGGGGACATCACAAAGGCCCTTGCCGCCGGGGCGGACTCGGTGATGATAGGGAGCCTCTTTGCCGGAACCGACGAGAGCCCCGGGGAGACGGTGCTCTACCAGGGCAGGACCTTCAAGATGTACCGCGGCATGGGGTCCATTGAGGCCATGAAAAAAGGCAGTAAAGACAGGTACTTCCAGGATGACGTTGAGAGCGAGCTTAAACTCGTCCCCGAGGGGATAGAGAGCCGCGTCACCCACAAGGGCCCCCTTGCCCAGACCATCTTCCAGCTCATCGGCGGGCTAAGAGCGGGGATGGGCTACTGCGGGTCAAAGACCATTCCAGAGCTTCACAAAAAGGCCCGCTTCGTTAGAATTTCGGCCTCGGGCCTGAAGGAGAGCCACGTCCACGACGTGATGATAACCAAGGAAGCCCCCAACTACAAGCTCCTGATATAGGAAAAGGGGACCATGGACATCCATTCCCATAAAATCCTCATACTCGATTTCGGCTCCCAGTACACCCAGCTCATAGCGAGGCGCGTGAGGGAGGCGAAGGTATATTGCGAAATCCACCCGTACTCGATTGGTATCGACAGGGTAAGGTCCTCCTCGCCAAGGGGCATAATACTCTCCGGCGGGCCGTCGAGCGTCTACGACCGGGGGGCCCCGGTGCTCTCGAAGGGTTTCTTCGACCTCGGCATCCCCATGCTCGGCATATGCTACGGCATGCAGCTTACTACAAAGCTCCTGGGGGGGAAGGTCGAGAGGTCTGATAAGCGCGAGTACGGCGGGGCCGAGCTTATAATAGACGACAGGAAGGACCTCTTCAGGGGCATACGAAAAAAGAGGATAAGGGTCTGGATGAGCCACGGCGACAGGGTGGAGAGGCTGCCCCGCGGGTTTTCCTCCATCGCCCACAGCGAGAACTCGCCGAACTGCGCGATGAGGGACGGAAGGCGTAGCATATACGGCGTCCAGTTCCACCCAGAGGTGGTCCACACCCCGCTCGGCGCAAGGATACTCAGGAATTTTCTGTTCAACATCTGCGGCGTAAAGCCGCTTTGGACGATGAAGTCCTTTATCGAGACGAGCGTTGAGGAGATACGCTCACAGGTGTACGGCGCCGGAGGGGCGGGGGGCGCCGGGGGGGCAGGGGGGGCAGGGG
>DATEAM010000208.1:0-16197 GCA_035288385.1 Thermodesulfobacteriota bacterium | reverse complement strand
CTTTCTACAGAAAGGTTCCCCCCAAGGCTACCGCCCCCGCTCCTCTTCCCATATGTAGCTGTGCATCTGGACCTGGAGCCGGACTTTCAGCCTGTCGTGGAGTATCCAGTCGGCGAGCTCCTTCGGGCCCATATCCGGTTTTACGGGTGCGAAGAGTATCTTCTCGGTCCTGTCCTCTATGAACTCATCGAGGAACTTCTTTGCGAACTCGTAATCGGTCCTGTCGGCTATGACGAACTTCACCTCGTCCTCGGACGCTATGTAATCGAGGTTTTCGGGCAGGAAACTCCCGGCAAAGCCGCTCGAAGGGCACTTGACATCCACTATCTTTATGAGCCTCGCATCGAGGCCCTTTAGCGTAATGCTGCCGTTGGTCTCCATGAGCACCATATAGCCGGAGTCGAGGAGACCCGTTATGAGTTTACTCGTCTCTTCCTGATACAGGGGCTCACCACCCGTTATCTCGACGAGCGGGCAGTTAAAAGCCCTCACCTCCCCCATGACCTCTTCGACGGAAAGCTCCCGGGATTCCTCCTCCACCCTCGCATAGGCGGTGTCGCACCACTCGCACCCGAGGTTGCAGCCCGAGAGCCTTACGAATACGCATGGAAACCCCGCTCGTGTGCTCTCGCCCTGTATGCTCAGGAATATCTCGCTTACGAACATAAAGTCACGCCCATGGGAGAGCTGAAAAAAGCCCGGGGAAAACTCTTTACCGGTCAACGTCAGTTGAAGAGAATTTTAGAGACCAATAAGCTCTACCGAGCTTATTTGCCGCAAATTCCCGGCGGAAAGTTTTCCCCAAACCCCCTCCAGAGACTTCCGGCTCTTCCCTGAAACGAGAGTTTCTTGACATGGAAGAGCACGAAGGTCTTTGACGGGGAGGCTTGCGCCGCATCATAGAGCAGGCGGATTTTTACTGCTCTCGTGATATTCACAAACGCAGACGACGGTATTGGTTCGGCATAAAACCTTCTACGAGAAGGTTTCCCCCGACACCTTAAGAGCCCTTGTTCTCGTTATTCCTGTTCTCCTCGGGCTTCTTTTTCTCGGCAGCGGGCCTGCCGAAGGCCTTGTAGCTCTTTGCCAGGTGCCTGAGCCTTTCGGCCACAAGGCGGTTTAGGGTGCCTTCGGGGTACGTCCCGTCGCTCTGGAGCTCGCCCACGGGCATGCCGGCAAGTATCTCAAGGCCCTCGTCCACCATATCGATGGGGTATATGTGGAACCTGCCCTCGGCCACGGCGTCGATGACCTCCCTCTTGAGCATGAGGTTCCTGACGTTCCTCCTGGGGATGACAACGCCCTGGCGGCCCGTAAGGCCCTTGACCTTGCAGACGTCGAAGAAGCCCTCTATCTTTTCGTTTACTCCCCCCACGGGCTGGACCCCTCCGAGCTGGTTCATGGACCCGGTTACGGCCGTGCCCTGGTCAAGGGGCTTGCCCGAGAGGCTCGACATGAGGGCGTAGACCTCCGTGCAGGTAGCACTATCGCCCTCTATCTCCTCGTAGAGCTGCTCGAAGCACACGGAGGCCGAGAGGGTCATGGGGAAGTCGCGGGCGAACCTGTCGCCGAGAAAGCTCGTCAGTATCAGGAGCGCCTTGTTGTGTATGCGCCCGCTCATCTTCACCTCGCGCTCGATGTTTACGACCCCGGCGTCCCCCATATAGGTCCTTACGGTGATCCTCGAAGGCTTGCCGAAGAAATGGTCGCCGAGGCCCATGACCGCTATGCCGTTCACCTGGCCGGTCACGGCCCCCTCGGTGTCCACCATTATGGTGTCCTTCTCTATGTATTCCCTGAGCTTGTCCTCTATCTTGGCGTTCCTGTATATCCTCTCCATCTCGGCCCTGTCCACGTGGTTCTCGGAGACCGTGCCGGCCCCCTCCACCTTCGCCCAGTGGCTCGCCTCGACTACGAGGTTCTGTATGTCGTTGAACCTCGCCGAGAGCTTCTCCTTTTCTCCGGCGAGCCTGGAGCCGTACTCGACTATCCTTGCCACACCGGACGTATCAAAGGGGGCGAGCCCCTCGTTCTTGCAGCAGGTGGCCACGAAGAGCGCGTACTTGTGCACGTTGGCGTCGTCCCTCGGCATGGTGTTGTCGAAGTCGGCCTTTACCTTGAAGAGCTTCCTGTACTCGCTGTCGAGGTTGTAGAGGAGATAGTAGAGAAATGGCTCGCCTATGATGACGAGCTTTATGTCCACGGGGATAGGGGCGGGCTTGAGTGTCGTGGTGGAGATGAGCCTGTACTGATCCCAAACGTCCTCCACCTTCGCCTCCTTGTTCTTTATCATCCTCTTGAGGGAATCGTAGACGAAGATGTTGCGGAGTATGTCGAGGGCGTTTACCACGAGGTACCCTCCGTTGGCCCTGTGTACGGAGCCGCCCTTTATCATGGTGAAGTCCGTCTGAGCCACGCCGAACTGCACTCTGTACTCTATCCTTCCGAAGAGGTTGTAGTATGTGGGGTTGGACTCGTATATGACGGGGGCCCCCTCGGTCTCCCTGTTGTTCACTATGAGGTTGACCTTGTAGCGCTCGAAGGTAGGCTCGGCCTTCTGGAGCTTCAACGGCCCCAGGGCAAAGGGCATCTCCTCCTTGGGCCTGAAGTCATCGATGTTATCGAGTATGTCCTCCCTTACCCTGTTAAGGAAGTCGACGACCTTCTCGAACTCCTTGAACTTGTCGAGGAGCTCGTTTATGAGCGGGTTGACCACATACTGGACGACCTCCCTGTCGAGTGCCTTTATCCTGTCGTGGGTCTCCTTCTCGATCCTGCGCGCCTCGCGTATGGCATCCGAGAGCCTGTCCTGGAGTATCTTGAGCTCCTCTTCCAGGGCGGAGCGCTCGGAGGAGGGCAGGCTGTCGAAGTCCTTCTGGCTCATGGGCTTGCCGTCCTTCGCCGGTACGACGGCGAGCCCGCTCACCGTCTTTTTCAGGAGAAAACCCTTCTCGGCGACGACCTTTTCGAGCCTCGAGAACAAGGCCTTCGTCCTCTCCTGCTGTCCGTCGAGGATCTCGTCTCGGTGGCTTTCGTAGTCCTTGCTCTCGAAGACCTTGGGGATATCCCTTCTGAGGGCCTCTATGAGCTCGTCCATCTCTCCGACGAATTCGTAGCCCTTGCCCGGGGGGAGGTTGATGGCCGTGGGGCCGTCGGGGTCGGTAAAATTAAAGACGTAGCACCAGTCGTCGGGCACGCCCTCGCCCTTTGCCTTGTCACTGATGTAGTTCATTACGGTGGTGTGCTTGCCTGTGCCCCGCTCGCCGAGGACGTAGATATTGTAAAAATTGTTCTCGATCGCCAGGCCGAACTCTATGGACTTAAGCGCCCTGTCCTGGCCTATTATCTCCTGCAACGTGGGGAGCTCTTCGGTGGTCTTGAAGGAAAAGGCGGCGGGATCGCACCTCCGGGAGAGGTCCTGTGCAGCCAACTGTTCTGGTTTAGCCATGAAACCCCCTTTTCATGTTCTTCAAAAAAAACCCGCCCCTTCGGCGGTCAGTGCAAGTGGTTTCTATCGCGGTGGGCCACCTTGCCGAGTATCTCGTCCTTTTCGCACCCAAGGCATTCGGCCTGTAGTGTAGTATAGAAGATATGGTAGCTTTCGGCAAGCCTTTCATTGATCTCGTTGAATATCTCGCCCATCCTCCACCGCGCTGTGGGCTCGATGTCCACGTGGGCGCTCAGGGCGTAAACATTATGGCATATGCTCCAGACATGGAGGCTGTGGACGCTCTTCACCCCGCCGGTTGCGTTTATCTCCCTTACCACGTCGTTCAACTCGATGTCCTTGGGCACCCCCTCGAGGAGTATATGGGAGGATTCCTTCAATATCTTGAATACGCCGAAGAATATTATGCCGACTATGGCGAAGCTTATGAGGGGGTCGATTATATACCACTCCGTATAGTAGATTATGACCGAGGCTATTATGACCCCCACGGAGGCCGCGGCGTCCCCGATGACGTGAAGAAAGGCGCTCTTTATGTTGAGGTCGCTCTTGGCAAAGTGCCCGAGCCAGAACGCCACCGAGAGGTTCACCACGAGACCCACGACGGCCACTCCGAGCATACCGAGGCCCGCCACGGGCTGGGGGTCGAGGACCCTTGTGTAGGCCTTGTAGAATATGAAGAGCGTTACGAGGAAGAGGGTAAAGCTGTTTATAAAGGAGACGAAGACCTCTGCCCTGTGGAGCCCGTAGGTCCTCTTTTCCGTCGGCGGGAGCCCGGAGATGTATATGGCGAAGAGGCTCAAAGAGAGGGCGAGCACGTCCATGAAGACGTGCGCGGCGTCGGACATCAACGCGAGGCTGTTGGTGAGATAACCGCCGACGACCTCCGCGATGAATATCAGCCCGGTAAGCGCTATGGAAAGGGCGAGCCTGCCCTTTAGTAACGTGTCTAAGCTTTTGCCGGCCCCGTTTTTTTTCCGTCTCTCTTCTGACATGGATAAAAGCGAGTAAAATTCAGAGTATAACCCACACGCTCTCCTTTTTCAATGATACCCTGATAGGTTTGCCCTTCGCAAGGCCTAACTTCTTAAAGACGAAGTTAGGGACCTCCACCTTTATGGGCGCCCCTCCGGCCCCCCCCTTTCCTGTGCTTATAAAGAGCGTGTGCGTGGTGCCCTTTCCCGTCGTCTCGGTTATCTCTCCCTCTATGAGGTTGACCCGGACCTTAGCGTCAAGGGTCCTCTCTGGCCTTATGACGGGTATCTCCTCGGGCCTTATGCAAAAGGAGACCTCGGAGCCGGCCTTAAGCTCCCCGGTGGGTCTCGGGGCCCTTATCCGCCCGATATCGGGGTTCTCTATGACCACATCCGGGCCGTCGATGCCGGCGACGGTGCCCGTAAAGATGTTCCTCGTGCCCACGAACCTGGCGACGTTTCTCGTACGGGGCCTGTAAAAGACGTCCTCGCGGCTCGAGAACTGCTCTATCCTCCCCTCGTTTATAACGGCTATCCTCGTGCCGAGCATGAAGGCCTCCTCGAGGTCGTGGGTTACGAGTATGGTCGTTATGGGGAAGAGGCCGTGGATCTTCTTGAGGTCGCCCCTCAATTTTTCCCTCACCTGGTAGTCGAGGGCCGAGAAGGGCTCGTCGAGGAGAAGGACCCTGGGGCCAGTGGCAAGCGTCCTCGCCAGGGCAGTCCTCTGCTTCTGCCCGCCGGAGAGCTCCGCGGGGTATCTCTTTTCGAGCCCCTCGAGCCTCATGACCCTCACGAGCTCGCCCACTATCTCCCTTAGCCTGCCCGCCTCGAGGCCATTTATGCCGTAGGAGATGTTCTCGATGACCGTCATGTGGGGGAAGAGGGCGTAGTCCTGAAAGAGGTACCCCGTCCTCCTCTTCCTTATGGGGACGTTTACCCCAGAGGCCGAGTCAAAGACCCGTGTCCCCCCGGCCCCCCCGGCCCCCCAGGCCCCCCCGCCCCCCAGGCCCCCCCCTATGTCCACGAAGCCCTCGTCGGGCCTTACGAGCCCGGAGATCATCTTGAGTGTGAGGCTCTTTCCGGCACCCGAGGGCCCGAAGAGGACCATGAGCTCGTCGGTGAGCTTCAGACCCACGTCGAGGCTGAAGCCGTCGAGTCTCTTCTTGACATTGAACTCAAGACTCATTTCTAACCCCTAAAACCTCCCCCTCGTAAAGAGCCCGACCAAGTAGAGGACGGAGAAGGAGAATACCGTTATTATAAGGACGAGTATATTCGCCGTAAGGTTGTCGCCCATCTGCACGGCGTCGTATATGGCTATGGGGAGCGTCATGGTCCTCCCCGGGATGCTCCCTGCGACCATGAGGGTGGCGCCGAACTCGCCCGTGGCCCTTGCAAAGGCCATGACGCCTCCTGCGACGATACCCCTCCAGGCGAGCGGCAGGGTCACGGTCCTCAATACCTGGAACTCGGTCTTGCCGAGGAGCCGGGCCGCGTCCTCGAGGTCTTTGCCCACGCCCTCTATCGCCGCCCTCGCCGGTTTTATGAAAAGAGGCAGAGAGGATACGAGGGCGGCGACAACGGCGCCCCTCCAGGTGAAGACTATCTCGACCCCGAGCGAGTCCTCAAGGAAGCGCCCGAGGAAACTCGACCTGCCGAAAACCGTCAGGAGGTAGTATCCGAGCACCGTGGGGGGTATGACGAGAGGCTGCATTATGAGCGCGTCCACGGCGTTCTTGCCGAAAAAGTCCCTCCGGGCCATCACGAGGGCCACCACAATCCCTATGGCGGCGGCGAAGACAGTAGCCGTCAGAGAGACCTTTATGGTGAGATATAAGGGGAAAAGTTCCATTTTTAAAGACTTGAGGAAAACTTTTTGTAAAAAGTTTTCCTCAAACTCCTTTCAAAAACTTTGGGCTATTCCCTCTAAAGCGGCCCCCTGCCGGAGATGGCCAAAAGTCTTTGGAAGGAGAGGAAACTTTCTTCAGAAAGATTCCCCCCCTGGGGGCATGAAGCCGAACCTTTTCATGACCGGTCTTCCCTTCTCCCCGTTTACGAACTCTATGAACTCCCTCGCCAGCCCCTCCTTTTTCGTGGTGCTCACAACGGCCACGGCCTGGTCTATGGGGTTATGGAGAGCCGGGTCTATGGGCGTGTAGGTCACCTCGGGCACCTCGGCCACGGAAAGGGCCACTATCCCTGCCGGGGCGTTTCCCGTCTGGATGAACTGCAACGCCTGCCTCACGTTCTCGCCGTATACGAGCTTGTCCTTAATGCCATCCCATACCCCCGTGCCCTTGAGGGCCTCCATGGCCGCCGTGCCATAGGGGGCGTGAGCCGGGTTCGCTATGGCGACCCTTTTTATCTCCGGGGCGAGAAGGTCTTCGAGGTCTCCGGCCCGGAGGCCCGAGGATTTGTTTACGGCAAGCACTATCCTTCCCCTGGCGTAAAGCTCCACGCTATCCGGGATTATATGACCACCGCTAATAAGCTCCTCGATAAACCTTAAGTTCGCCGCGAAGAAGAGGTCAAAGGGGGCTCCTGCCTGGATCTGCCTCGTAAGCAGCCCTGAGGAGCCGAGGGAGACCACGACCTTAACGCCCGTCTCCTCCTCGAAGAGCCCCGATATCTCGTTGAGCGCGAAGCTTAAGTCCGAGGCGGCGGCCACGGTAAGGACGTCCTGCCCGGCCGCGGCTGGTTTTATCGCGGATAAGGTGAAAGAAAGGACGATAAAGAGGATTACCGTTAATCTCATTTTTCAAACCTCACCGGCTGATGTCGCGGCAAAAAACCCTCCCTCAACAAAAAAACCGACCCGGAAAGGTCGGTTCGGCGTCGCATCTCCTTTCCAAGCACGGGAGGCATGCACGTTTCCGTACATACCCTGTCGGCCAACCCCCCATAGCCCTGAAGGCCTTAGGGGCATTGGCTCGGAGATAAAATCGGTAATCTTTTTATCGGTTCATATATACCATAGAAGACGAAAAAAAGTCAAATCCGCGCAGTTTTTTAAACCGCTCGAAGAGGGCCCGGGAAAAGAATCTTACGCCCCGTGGTGCGGTGAAACCTGTTTAAAGGAAAGCCCCCTCAGGCCGGTATGGAGAAACCGAAGGTGGCGCCCTTTCCAGGCCTCGCCCACACGCTCCCCTCGTGGGCCTCGACGAAGCTCTTGACTATGCTCAAGCCCAGGCCCGCCCCGCCCGTCTTGATGCCCTCCTCGGTCTGGTAAAAGGCGTCGAATATCCTCTCGGCCTCCTCGGCGGTGATACCAGCGCCGTCGTCGGTGACGGTGAGCGTAAACTTCCCGTCTTCGAGTTTATACTCCACCCTCACCTCGCTCGACGAGTGCTTTACGGCGTTGCTCACGAGATTGTATATGACCCTGTGGATCTTTCCCGGGTCAACGTTCAGCCTTCTGTCCTCGGCTATGCTTCCCCTGTAGGCCGAGCCGTTCACAAGGATCTTCTTTCCCGAGTCCTCAAAGGGGGTGACGGCGGCCTTCAGGAGGTCGTTAAGGTATGTCTTCTCTTTCCTCAAGGGCAGCGCACCGGCGCGGGCGCGGCTGAAGTTCAGTATGTCGGTAGCCATGTCCTCCATCTTATGGGAGGAGGATCGGATTATCTCGAGTTTTCTCCTGCTCGGAGCGGGGATCTTGCCGTCGAGCTCCTTTAGGAGCCTCTCGGCGTAGGCGGCAACAGAGGTGAGCGGGCCACGGAGGTCGTGCACGATGTAGTCGATGTACATATTGTTGATTTTATCGAGCTCCTTCTGGTCCGTCATGTTGAAGGCTATACCGAGAAAGTTCTTTATCTCCCCGGCCGAGTTCTTTATGACGTTTATGGAGAGAAGGACAGGGACCTCCTTTCCGTCCTTCCTCAAGTTTATTATCTCTCCCCTCCAGAAACCCTTTTCCGGGTCGAGTATGTCGCCCCACATCCTTTCGTACATCTCCGTGGTCGAATGTTCGGACTTTAACTTCCTCGGGTTCCTGCCGAGGACCTCCTCCCTCGTGTATCCGTAAAGGTTGAGAAAGGCCCTGTTCACGTCGATGACGCACCCGTCCCTGTCCGTTACCGTCACTGCGTCGTTCGAGAACCTGAATATGCGCTGGAACTCCTCGGTCAATATGGCGGGGACCTCGGCGGTCTTCTCGGTGCCCACGCTCACCATGTAGGAGTAGACCTTCCCCGTGCGGTACCTGAGAGGATAGACGGACAGGTAGACGGCCACCGCGGTGTCGTCCTTCCTCCGCAAGTCCGTCTCGCGGCCCGTTACCCGTGCGCCCCTGCTTGCCGCATCAAGGAGTTTTTTAAGGGCCGACCCCTTGCCCTGAGGGGCGAGAACGCTGAGGTCTTTACCTATCACGTCTTCGGCGCCGAAGCCGAGCATCTCGGCCAAATCGCTGCTGAAACGGATTATCCGACCCTCTCTGTTTAAGCTCAGGCTGCCTTCCATGGCCTCATACCTTCCACGTTGATATATTAATTATATACCATGGTAAAAAGAATTTGCTCGAATAATGTCTTTTAAGGGTGGATTCGCAAGGGCCCGCTTCGGGGGGCAAGGGGGCAAGGGGGGCAAGGGGGGGTTGATACCCTATGAGACCCCCCTATGAGACCCTATGATATCGAGGATAGGAAGGAGACTCCGTTGGGAAGACCAGAGAGTCCCAGGGCCTCGGCCACGGTGGCCCCGAGGTCCGCGAAAGTGGACCTCGTTCCCAGCGCTACACCCCTTTTAAGGCCGGGGCCGAAGACGAGGAGAGGCACGTACTCGCGCGAATGGTCCGTGGATGGGGTCGTGGGGTCGCAGCCGTGGTCCCCCGTTACAAAGAGGATGTCGCCGTCGGTAAGTAGCCCGATTATCTCGGGGAGCCGTCCGTCGATATCTCCAAGGACTTGAGCGCAGCCTGCCGGGTCGTTCCTGTGGCCGTAAAGGGTATCGAAATCAACGAGGTTCGTCATTATGAAAGCCTCTTTTCCTTCGTGGGCCTTTATCGCCTCCACGGTCCTGTCCACACCGTCCATGTCGCCGCTGGTGTGGGTCTCCCGGCTCATCCCCCTGTGGGCGAAGATGTCGCCGATCTTGCCGATACCGACGACGGGTACGCCCCTATCGGTGAGCCTGTCGAGAAGAGTCCTGCCCGGAGGGCCTATGGTAAAGTCCCTACTCCTCTCGGTCCTCTCGAAACCTCCCGGCTCGCCCGCGAAGGGCCTGGCTATGACCCGTTCCACGTTGAACTCGTTAAGAAGAGAACGCGCCACACGGCATACCCTGTAAAGCTCCTCGGGTGGGACGAGCTTCTCATGGGCCGCTATCTGGAAGACGCTGTCCGCCGAGGTGTACACGATGAGTCTTTTTGTATCGAGGTGCTCTCGCCCGAACCTCTCTATTATCTCGGTGCCGGAGGCGGGCCTGCCCCATAAGTAGCCGTAGCCGGTCCCGGCCGTAAACCTCTCCATCATCTCCGGGGGGAACCCTTCGGGAAAGGTCCTGAAGGGCTCCTTCAGGATGACCCCCGAGATCTCCCAGTGGCCCGTGGATGTATCCTTTCCCGGGGAGGCCTCGCTCATCCGGCCGTAAGAGGCCGAAGGGTCTTTAACCCTTTCTATACGGTCCACGCCCTCTATGAGCCCGAGCCCCAGGGCCTGGAGGTTCTCAATCTCAAGCCCCCCTACGGCCCTCGATACGTTATCGAGGGTGTCGCTCCCCGAGTCGCCGTACCTGCCTGCGTCTGGAAGCTCTCCCACGCCGAGCCCGTCGATGACTATCACAACAACCCTTTTAAAGGTCCTTTTCATAAAGATTTTTTTTGAGGGGAACTTTTTGAAAAAAGTTCCCCTCAAACTCCCCTCAAAAACTTTTAGCTATCCTGAGCAGGGAGACCCCGAGAGATGAAATGCGCGCAAGAGGGGTCTCCCTGCTCAGGATAATAGCCATAAGTCTTTGGAAGGGGTCTGGGGGAACCTTTCTTCAGAAAGGTTCCCCCAGGTCCTTGTAGCCTCTCGGGGTGATCATCCACTCCCCCTTCTTGAAGGTAGTAGAGTTCCCTATTATGACGAGGCTCAGCATGTCCACCCTGTCGTAGTATCTGTCGATCTCCGCCAGGGTCGTAAGGACGCACTCCTCTTCCTTTCTCGAAGCGTTCCTCACGATCCCGGCGGGCGTGTCCGCCTTCCTGAACCTCCTTACTATCTCAACGGCCTCGGGAAGCCCCTCGGTCCTTTTGGTGCTCTTCGGGTTATAGAATATTATGACGAAGTCGGCACGCGCTGCCGCCTCTACCCTCTCGACGATCTTTTCCCTTGGCGTGAGGAGGTCGGAGAGGGATATGGAGGCGAAGTCGTGCATCAGGGGGGCGCCGAGCATGGAGGCCGCGGCCACGAAGGCCGGGACCCCGGGGATTGTCTCTATTGTAATGTCAGTGTCCTCGGGGGCGAGCTGAAAGATAAGCCCGGCCATGCCGTAAATGCCTGCGTCCCCCGAAGAGACTATGGCCACGGTCTTCCCCTCTCGGGCAAGCTCCAGGGCCTTAGCGCACCTCTCAACCTCCCGGGTCATTCCAGTGGTGTGGACCTCCTTGCCCTCGACAAGAGGGGAGAGGAGCCCCACGTACCGAGTGTAGCCCACGATGCACTCGGACCTTGAGAGCGCGTCTCTTGCCCTCCCGGTAAGGTCATCTGTCCCGCCGGGGCCAATACCGACTATGTAAAGGGAACCCTTGCCACGGCGACGGTCACCCTTTCCGCCTTTTTCTTCCGTCTCCATAACCTCCTGGCACCCGATGATATCAATGCCGCGGCCTCGCTCACAGAGCCGGTCCCGGTCTTTTCAAGAACCGTCTTCGATGCCCTCGGGCGCGGGACCCTTTTTAGTTCCCCGCTCCCGTAATACTCTACGGCGCACCCGAGCCTTCTGGCGAAGCCCGTAATCCCGGCCTCGTCCCTCTTTATATCTATCGTCGCTATGTTTCTTATCGAGAGAATCGAGAGCCCGGCGTCTTTAAAGACCCCCTTTACCGCTCCCTCCACTTCCTTTGTGCTCACGGAGCGCCTCGAGCCCACCCCCACGACAAACTCCCTGGGCCTCAGTACGAGTGTCGTGCGCCTCATCGAGACGGGGATTTCCTGTTCCGTACTGCTCGATATGAAGACACGGGCCCTTATGCCCGGGGCCTCGATAAAACTCTTAGCGAAGCTGAAAACTCCCCGGTTAGATGGTCCGAGAAAAACCCTGACGGCCTTGAGCCTCCGGGGGTTCTTGTCTATTATCTCTACTCCGCCCTTCAGTATGGCGGAGTTTATCGTCTTTATCTTCCCAACGTCCTCTATGGCGAGGGAAAATTCCCCGGCTATCTCCTCCACGCAGGCGAGACCCCGTATGTCCGTAGCCGTGGTTATGACAGGGGTCGCATTAAGGAGGCGGGCGAGCCTTCGAGCCAGGGCGTTTGCCCCGCCGAGGTGCCCGGACAAGAGGCTTATGACGAAGCCCCCCATTTCATCGGCCACCACGACCGCCGGGTCGAGGTGCTTTCCCCTGAGGAGCGGCGCGACGGCCCTTACGGCTATCCCGGCGGCGCATATGAAGACAAGCCCCCCGGCCCCCCCGCCCCCCCCGGCCCCCCCGCCCCCTTCGCCCCTTGAACGACCGAACTCCTCTTTGACACGCCTCGAAAGGGAGCCCCTTTTAAGCTCCTCCGGGCGGTAGACCCTCGAACCGGGAAGGCTTCGCGCGATTTTCCTCGAAAGGGCGTAGCCGGCGTCTGTTACCGGAAAGATGACGAGGTCTTTTCCCTCCCTGTCGTCGTTTTTTCCCCTCGCTCTCATCCGGCCCCCCTGATATAGGCCCGGGATCTTACGCGCCCTCGATACGCCTCAATAGCTCGAGGACCTTGTCGACCATTACGTTAAAAAGCTTCTCGCCCTTTTCGGCCGTAGCCTTTCCCGGGTCCCCCCAGACCGCCCCCGGCCAGCACTTCACCTTGTCCCTCGCTATGATAGGCTTTGGCAGCCTCGGGTATTCCTCGGGGGATCTGCCCTTTACGAGCCCTGGGGCGAGGTAGAGCACAAGGGAGGTCTCCATCTCTCCTGCATGGGAGTCGTCCTCGGTTTCCGCGAGCTCCGCCATCTCCTGGCCTATGACGTCGTATATGGAGAGCACGGCCAGAAGCGCGTCCTCGAGCTCCACGGCGAGCGCCTCTCCGGCCTCCTTCATGGCCGAGACATGGATACCCCCGCCGTGGCCGGATATGAGCGCGAAGTTCTTGAGACCCTTCCCGTATCCGTCCCTTACGATGTCGAGGGTGATTCTCCTCAGTGTCTCGGCGGTGATGCCGATGGAGCCGGGATGGGCCCCGGTAGAGGTGCATACACCATAGTGTACGGGAGGGGCCACGAAGACGGGGACAGATTCGGCCGCCTTCCTTATAACCCTTTCAATGACGAGGGTGTCCGTGTTTACGGGGAGGTGGGCGCCGTGGGCCTCTATGGTGCCGTAGGGCACGACGAGGGTCCTCGTTTTTTCGAGGCCCTTCTTGTACTCCTCCATCGTCATCTCTTCGAGCATCATAACAGGGGACTCCCTCGAGGAATTTTCCACAACTTCAGTAAACCCTCCTCCTGATCCACAGGAAACGTTCGTAGACCACGGCCCCTATGAAACCCCCAAGACCGTCGGCCATGGCGTCCGGCACGCTCGCGCTCCTTTCAGGCAGGAAATACTGCACCACCTCCATGGACGCCCCGTAAACAAAGGTTATGAGGAGCACGGGGCCGATAAAGGTCCTCCTCTCCACCTTGCGGGTCCTGGCGAGCGTCCTCGCCCACAAAAGACCGAGGAGGGCATAAAAGATAACGTGGTAGAGCTTGTCTACGTTCCAGAAGGGGTAGAGCTCCGCCGGGACCCTCTTTACCGAGAGCGCGAGTATGACGAGCATGAACAGGACGGTCGGGATATAGGGACGTATTCTATTCATCATCTCCTGAAGCCGTGCTTGAACTCCCCGTCATAGAGCTTCGACCTCTTTGGCCCATCGCTCTCTCCTATGGCGCGGCCTACCACGATTATGGCGTGCTTATTTATGCCCGCCTCCTTTACCTTGCCGGCGATGTCCTTGAGCGTGCCCTTTATAACGAGCTCGTCCTCCCAGCTCGCCCTGTAGACTACGGCCGCCGGGGTCTCGGGCGCGTACCCCTCCGAGAGCTCCTCCACGACCCTTTCTATCATGGCCGCGCTCAAAAATACGCAGACCGTGGCGGCGTGCCTCGAAAGAAGCTTAAGCTTCTCTGGGTCGGGCACCGGGGTCTTGCCCTCGAGCCGCGTATAGATTACCGTCTGCGTGACTTCGGGCATGGTGAACTCTTTTTTAAGGGCCGCCGCGGCTGCTGAGGCCGAGCTCACGCCGGGGACCACCTCGTAGGGGACCTCCTCCATGTCGAGTATATCGGCCTGTTCCCTCATGGCGCTGTAAAGGCTCGGGTCCCCCGTGTGGAGCCTCACTACCTTCTTGCCCTCCCTTGCGCCCCTTACCATTACGCCCGTTATCTCCTCGAGGGTCATAGGGGCGCTGTTTAAAATCTGTGCGTCGTCGGGGGCGTACATGATGAGCTTTTCCATCACGAGGGAGCCTGTATATACTACGACGTCGGCCTCCCTTAAAAGCCTGAAGCCCTTCAATGTAATGAGCTCCGGGTCTCCGGGACCGGCCCCGACGAAGTGTATTGTTGTGGGTTTTTTCCCCGGCGTACCCATCTTCAAGCCTTTCGCGCCCTTACTATCACCATGGAGAAATAATCTATCTTCCTGTCCTTCAATTCCCTCAGGTCCCTTATGACCTCTTCCTCGGGCCACCCTACCTTCGAGACGAAGAGCGCCCTCTCAGCAAGGCCCGCCTCCTCGAGGAGCTTTACAAGGGCGTCGACATCCCTGTTCACCTTCATGAGGACCACGGTGTCGAAGGACTCGAAGAGCGGCTTTAGACCCTTGAGGTCATGGAGCGCAGGGACTATTATAACCTTCTCGCCGGATTCCGCAAGGGGTGTGCACCCCGCCGAGGCCGCAGCGCTAATGGAGCTCACCCCTGGCACCACCCTGACAGAGGCCCCGGGGAGCAAGGCCCTGACGAGGGGGACGAGGTAGCTGAAGGTGGAATAGAGCATGGGGTCCCCGAGGGTTATGAAGGAGACGTCCCTGCCCTCGCGTAATTTTTCGACTACCCTCGAGGCCGCCTCCTCCCTCGAGGCCCTCAAGACCTCCTCATCCCTCGTCATGGGCAGAAATAGCCCCATAACCTCTTTGGTGTCCAAGCCCTTCAGGGCCTTTCTAACTACCTCGAGGGCCCTCGGCTCGGCATCCCCTGTAGAGCCCTTTGCCGTTGGCACGGCTATGACGCCGCACTCTTCAAGGACCCTCAATGCCTTTACCGTTATAAGCTCAGGGTCCCCGGGCCCCACTCCTACGCCGTAAAATGTGGCCGTCTTCTTCATGGCCTTACGCCAGTGATTACGAAGACGGGGTTATGTGCGCCAAGGAGACTCAAATCTCCCACCTCTTTAGCCCTTGATACGTTAAGGAGCACGAGCTCGCTCGGCCAACCCCTCTTCTTGAAGAAGGCGAGTGTCCTGTGGGCCGTCTCCAGGGTCACGGCGTTAACGACGACGGGCCCTCCCTTTTTAATCCTCCTCGAAACAGAGCGGAGTATTTCTTCGATCTTGCCTCCGCCTCCGCCTATGAAGACGCTCCCCGGGCTCTCCAGGCCTTCAAGGCACTCCGGGGCTGTACCGGAGACGACCCGGAGGTTTTCAGTGCCGAACATCTTCCTGTTCTTTTTTATATCCCTTAACCTCTTTTTATCCTTTTCCACGGCGTATACTCTTCCCGAGCTCGCGATCCTCGCCGCCTCGACGGCCACGGAGCCGCAACCCGAGCCTATGTCCCATACGACGGAGTTCTTTGCAAGGCGGAGTTTCGAGAGGGCAACGACCCTTATCTCCTCCTTGGTTATCATCCCGGAGGAGTGGCTGAAGAGAGCGTCGGGAATGCCGAACCCATCATGTGCGAAGGGGGCGGAGGCCTTTCCAGCGGCCTCCTTATCCCTCAGAAGTACAAGGACGTTCAGGGGCGCGAAGGACCTCTTCCGTGCAATCGAGGCAAGGGTGCCCCTTGTGACACTCTCCCCGGGGCCTCCGAGGTCCTCGCAGACAAAGGCCCTGAAATTGGTGGATACCCCCCTTTTTAGGAGCGCCCGGCATATCTTCGAGGGCGGGTTCTCGGGGTCCGTGAACACCGCGACCCTCTCCTCGCCCGAGACATCTTCGAGGAACTTCTCAAGGCCGGCTCCTTGGCCGTGCACGCTCAGGAGCCTTACCCCGTTCATCTCCTCCTTTATCCTCGCAAAGGCCTCCTGAGCCGTGCTCACGTTCGGTATTATCTCGACACCCTTTCTGCCGAACTTCTTAATAATGAAACTCCCGATGCCGAAAAGGAGCGGGTCGCCTGTAGAGAGCACCGCCACCGTGGACCTCTTCGAGGTGCGCTCCTTTATGGCCCTCTCGATACCAGCGAGGTCGGAGGTTACGAGGACCTTCTTGCCCTTGAACTCCGGGAACTGGGCAAGGTGCCTCCTTACTCCCACAACAAGATCGGCCCTTTTTATAATCCCCATGGGCCTCTCCAAGAGGCTCACTCTGCCCTCTATACCCATGCCTATGACGTAGATCATTTTAAGACCCTTCCCGGGGGAAAACTTTCTGAAGAAAGTTTTCACCCGGACCCCCT
>DATEAM010000207.1:0-2928 GCA_035288385.1 Thermodesulfobacteriota bacterium | reverse complement strand
ACTTCCAGACCGGCGGGGCTGAGTTGGCCGTAAGGACCGGCGCCGCCGTAATACCGGCCTTCATAATAACGGAAAGGGGCCTTAAGCACACTCTCATAATACACCCCCCCATAGAGGTGGATGAAAGGCTTTCGAAGGATGAGAGGGTCGTTGATATCATCAGGCAATACGCCCTTCTTCTCGAAGGCCACGTATACAATCACCCGGAGCACTACGCTTATTCACTCTACTTAAGGAGGCAGAGGGCCGCCCTCGACCCCTATCCCTTCTTCCAGGACCATGCAAAACCGGAAGGCGCCGCTCTGGCCGGCGCGAAGAAAGGTATCGGATATGCGTAAGAGGAACAAATCCTTCGCCTGGGCCTTCAACCAGCTCGTGAACAGGAGCCTCCAGGGGGTCTCCTACAAGCTGGACAGGGGCCTTGCGAAGCCCACCAGGATAATCTTCTGCGTCACACTGAGGTGCAACATAAAGTGCCGGCAGTGCGCCATATGGAGGCTCCCGGACACCGAAGAGCTCACCACCGACGAGTGGAAGAAGGTCATATACGACCTCAAGAAGTGGCTCGGGCCTTACAGGGTCCAGCTCGCCGGCGGGGAGACCTTCGTCAGGAAGGACATAACGGAGATAATCCGCTACGCCACTGCCAACGGCGTCCTTACTGGGGTGGTATCTAACGGCACGATGATAACGGAAAGACTGGCTCAGGAGATTGTCGACTCCGGGCTCGGCTACATACACATCTCCGTAGACGGGATAAAGCCCGCCACGCACGACCATATCAGGGGCATAGAGGGGCTCCATAAAAAGACGATGGCCGGGATCGACCACCTCGTGAGGGCCGCAAAGGAAAGCGGCATGAGCATATGCCTCGCCACGGTCATAATGAAGAAAAACATGCACGAGCTCACGGACCTCGTAAGGCTCGTCGAGGATAAGGGGCTCGACGGCATAATCTTCAACCCCCTGGGCCCCACCATAGACAGCGACCCCAGGTGGTTCGAAAAGACGGACCTCTGGTTCGACGACTTAGCGGAGATAAACTCCGTCCTCGACGAGCTTAAGGAGATGAAGAACAAGGGGGCGAGGATACTTAACCCGCCCGAGCAGTTCGAGGGGATGAAGGGTTATTTCGAAAAACCCGAGCTTCTCATGAGAGACAGGTGCATGGTGGGTGTTACGAACCTGAGCATCACGAGCGAAGGCAATATCCACACCTGCTTCAAGATGCCCCCGCTCGGCAACGTCAAGGAGAAGACGGTCCGGGAGGTCTGGGACTCCGAGGAGGCCAAATTGCTCAGGATGAGCATAAGGAACTGCGAGATACACTGCAGCCCGGGGAACTTCGTTTACAGGCGCAACATCGTAAGCGAGGTCCTGAGGTACATAAAGTACGGCTAAATTATTTCAACCCGGGTGCTCTTTCAGATGAAGGTAGACGAGGGCCTAATACGCGACATCTTCAGGCTGTTTGTATGGTTCCCCCTCAGGTGGTCCGTGGGCGTGGTGCCCGTAAGGTGGGCGTTTTACATCTTCAAGCTCATGGGAGACGCCCACTACCTCGGGGGCGGGAGGAAGAAGAGGGTTATCTCGGAAAACCTGAAAAACCTCCTCGGCCTCGAAAACGGCGATGCCCCGGGGATAGTCAAGGGGAACTTCGAGAACCATTACACGGACAGGCTCCATATATTCCTCTACCCGAGGCTCAGGACGAGGGACAGTATCGAGAGGTTCCTCACCTTCGAGAACAGGGAGGTGCTTGACGGCGAGTTGAAGGGAGGAAGGGGCGCCCTCTTGGTCCAGCCCCACTTCGGCCCCGTCCAGATTACGCTCCTCGCCCTCTCCCTCTACGGCTACGACCCCATTCAGGTGGGCTACCCCACGGACAGGGGCTTGAGCCGCGTGGGCAGGTCCGTAGCCTACAGATACAGGCTCAGGTACGAGGGGATGCTCCCCTCGCCCATAATCGCGGCCGACAGGTTCCTCGGCCCCGTTTACAAGCACCTCTTGAATAACGGCGTGGTGCTGACTACGGGAGACGGAGCCGGAGGGGGCGTATACCTCGGGGAGCACAGGGAGCTCGAGTTCCTGAACTCGAGGAGGCCCTTTCCCCTCGGCCCGGCGGCCCTGAGCCTGAGGACCGGGGCGTCCTACATACCGACCTTCATAACCACCGAGGGCCCGGCACGGTTCAGGATAGTATTCGAAGAGCCGATAAGGCCCAGGTACGGAGAGATGGAAAAGGACAAGCTCTTCATGACCGAGGCCTTCAGGACAATAGCTGAAGGGTACATAAGGAGATACCCCCAGAGCTGGCACTTCTGGGACGAGGTAGGTCGGGATTTTCAGTCATCCCCGGCCCGGACCCTTAAGTAGCGGGGGGGTTTTAAAAAAATCTGTGGTCTGAAGGGATGGATAGAGTCGAGACGACATTTAACGAGACCTGGATAGAGCTCCCCGCGGGAGAAAGGGTATACGCCCACGTGCACCGCCCCATCATGAAAGGGAGATACCCCGGGGTCTTGCTCGTGCCCGGGGGTTTCGGCTCGGGCACGGATCTCGACACGAGCCCGGGGCTTACCCCGGACGACATCTCGTCCCTCGGTTTCACGGTCCTCCACTACGACCCCTCGGGCAGGGGCCGAACCGGTGGGGAGGAGGACTTCTGGGGGCCGAGGCACCAACGAGAGCTCGCAGGCGTCCTAAAGCATCTCGCGAGGCTTAGTAACGTGGACGAAGAAAACCTCGGGGTCTTCTCCTTCTCCATAGGCATAGTCATCTCCACGGGGGCGCTCTCGCGGTTTCCCGCGCCCAGGGTAAGGTACCTCTATGACTGGGAGGGCCCCTCGAACAGGTTCGTTACGACGAAGAACGATACGATGGAGCAGCTAAGGCCCTTTCACACTTCTAACGAGGGGTTCTGGCGGG
>DATEAM010000206.1:0-17120 GCA_035288385.1 Thermodesulfobacteriota bacterium | reverse complement strand
GGCCACTCATGGCGACAGGGTCTACATGGCCAGCGAAGAGTCCGCCATAAGGGAGGTATGCCCCTCGCCCGAGAGGGTATGGGCCCCAAGGGCAGGAGAGCCGGTGGTCGTTGAGCTTGAGGAATGATCGGGGGGGACACAATCTGTAAGAAAGGTCCCCCCGAAACCCCCTTTCCAAAAACTTTTATGCTTGTCTTTCAAAGGGGGTTCTCAACGGGAAATATCCAAAGTTTTTGAAAGGAGTCTGAGGAAAACTTGTTGTAAAAAGTTTTACTCAGACTCCTTTCAAAAACTTTGGATGTTTCCCGTTGAGAGCCCCTTCACAAGACGAGCACAAAAGTCTTTGGAAAGGGGTCTGGGGAAAACCTTTCTACAGAAAGGTTTTCCCCAGGTCATTCCTCAAGCTCAACGACCACCGGCTCTCCTGCCCTTGGGGCCCATACCCTCTCGGGCGAGGGGCATACCTCCCTTATGGCGGACTCTTCGCTGGCCATGTAGACCCTGTCGCCATGAGTGGCCACCACGAGGGGGCGGAGCTTGATCCTGTCGTTCATGCCCACGAGCCCCTTGCTGTGGCCGAAGAGGATGGCGAAGGGGCCGTTAAGGAGGGCGCTCCCGTAGGTCATCCTGAGGGCGGTAAAGGCGTCTCTGTCGTCGCCGTCCATGTCGTCTATCTTCTTCCAGAAGGGAGACGCAAGGGAGGCGCACGCCGTAGCCACGTCGAGCCCGTGCTTTCTTATGAGGAGGTCGAGGAGATAGGCGGCCACCTCTGTATCCGTAAGGAGCGTGAGCTTGTAGCCGAACATCTCCAGGTACCTCTTGTTTATGCCGTAAGAGGAGATCTCCCCGTTGTGGACTATGGACCAGTCGAGGAGCGTGAAGGGGTGAGCTCCGCCCCACCACCCCGGGGTGTTCGTGGGGAACCGGGTGTGCGCCGTCCATATGTAGCCCGAGTACTCCTCTATCCTGAAAAACTCCGCTATGTCGCTGGGTTCGCCCACGCCCTTGAAGGCCCCCATGTTCTTCCCGGAGCTGAATACATAGGCGCCGTCGATCTCGGAGTTTATCTTCATCACCGCGTTGACGACGAAGTCGTCCTCGCCTACATCGCCTGCCATCCTCTCCTTGAGGGGCTTTACGAAGTAGCGTACGAGTAGCGGGGATATGGCTATGGCCTTAACGGGCCTCGTGGGTATCTCCTCTATCTTCTCCATGCGGAAGTTAGCCTTCAGGTACTCCTCCACGGTGAGGCGTATCGAGGGGTCGTCGTACATGATGTGGAAGGCGTAGAAGTCCTCGAAGTCGGGGTATATCCCGTAGGCGGCGAACCCCGCGCCGAGGCCGTTGCCCCTGTCGTTCATGAGGCAGATGGACTTGATTATCTCGGAGCCGCTTATGAGCTTCTTCTTCCTGCTTATGACCCCTGTCAGGCCGCAGCCCGATATGTCTCTCTGGTAGTTGTGGTTCATAAAATTCCCCGCGAAAAGTCTTCCTCGGGCTCCTTTCAAGAACTTCCGGCTATTTCCGGTGAAAAGCCCCTTAACAGGACGGGCTAAAAGTCTTTGGAAAGGGGGGGGTCCGGGGGAACCTTTCTTCAGAAAGGTTCCCCCCAAAAGCTAACCCGCCTTCCGTTTCTTGTTAAGAAGCTCGCAGAGCTTCAAAAACTCCTCTTTTCCGCTCTCCTTCGCCCCGGGTAGCCCGAGCCTCTTTCTCGCACCTTCGTTGGGCTCTCCGAGGCGGCCTGTCTTTACGAACATCTCCCACCCGCGTTTTACCTGGGCGGGGTAATAGCCCTTCTTGGTGGCTATGGTCCTGAGGGCCGTCATGGCGTTCTCGAAGCCGTAGTGCTGGTAGCACATCTCAAGGCAGTAATGGCACTCGAGGCACTGCCAGATGTTCGCTGACTTGAGCCACTTCTCGTAGTCGCCCTCGAGTATGTCCTTTATGGCCGCCCTCGGGTCATAGCCAGCGAAGTTCAGGCACGCGGGGCATATGTCGTAGCAGGCCCCGCACTGCGAGCACTTCTCTAAAAGCTTCATGTCAAGATGAGACTTTATCATTTCAAATACTCATGTCAGGGCCCCTGGGAGGTTAAGGGCCTCTTCGAGGCCTTTCTCCCACGGGGGTTTTTCCCTGAGGGACGCCCATTTTTCGAGGAATGGAGTGCAGTCCACCCTGTGTTTGTCGATGCCCAGCTCCTCGGGGCTGTGCCCGAGGGCGAGGCCGAGGAGCTCGGTAAAGTAAAGCACCGGGGTGGAGAGCTTCTCCCCCTCCTTGGCCATGAGGAACTGGTTGTTGTCGAACTGGAGGAAGCACGACGGGCAGCACAGCACCATGGCGTCGGCCCCGAGCTTCCTCAATTCAATCAGTTTCTCCCTCGCGAGGTGAAGGGCGTTGTCGTGCTGGTCCACACGGTCGAGACCCTGGCCGCAGCACGTCATCTTCGTCATGTAATCCATGGAGGCCGCGCCGAGGGCCCTCAAGAGGTTGTCGAATTTCTTCGGCTCCAGCGGGTCGTCGTTCTTCAGGGCGTGCGAGGGCCTTATCATGTGGCAGCCGTAATGCACGGCGAGCCTCATGCCGGAAAAGTCCCTCTTTATCTTCTGCTTTATCCTGTAAACCCCGACGGTGTCGTGGAAGAAGGGGACGAGGTGCGATAGCTTGGCCCGTCCCTTGAACTCCCTCTCGACCTCCTTAAGGAGCCTGTTCACCGTCTCCTTTTCCCGCGGGTCATGGAGCAGCTTCTCCTTTACGGTTGCGAGGTTGGAGACGCATCCCGTGCAGGGGCTTACAAGGTCATAGTCGAGCTCGTCAACAAGGCTTACGTTCCTTGCCGCGGTGACCACGAATACGGCGTGGTCCACGTTGTTTACAAGGGACTTTTCAGGACAGCACGTAAACCCGTCTATATCCCTGTAGGGGAGCTTGAAGTCCTCCATGACCATGCGCGTGGACTTCTCAAGAAAAGGGAAACGGGTCTGTATGGTGCAGCCCCAGAACACGGCGAATTCTTTCATCTGCTCCAACCCCGCGGCCCCGGCGAAAAAACTGTGCGCCGGGACGGAAAAACTTTGCGGCCGTGCCGTGCCAGGTGGTACGGCACGGCCTGTATTGTAAAGAAATCTGAGACTCTGGTCTCGATCAAAGGGAACCGGGTCAAGCAAAAACTAACAAAAAAACTCAGGCCGGAACGCAGGCATCCGTGGGACAAACCTCAGCGCACTTCGGTTCATCGAAATAACCTTTGCACTCGACACAAACGTCGGGGTCTATTACGTAGATGTCGCCTTCGGAGATTGCACTCACCGGACACTCGGGCAGACAGACCCCGCATGCTACGCAATCCTCGGTAATTTTAAGCGCCAAGCCAAATCACCACCTTTCTCGCTGGTTTCTTTCTCCCCCTTAGGAGAGTGCGGGGGAGACGCCTCTTCTGTATACAGTATACTAACGCACCTAAAGCCAAAAAACAAGAATTTTTTTGCCCCCCGGGAGTTTTTTTGTCTATTGGTAAAAAATATAGGTTTTCCATGGTGTTAAGGGTGACGCGATGGGCCTTTATAAGGATAGCTCCCTCCGCATCGAAGGGTCCATGACCCCTATGGCAAAGGGAATGGTTAACCGGGATAGGGTTTTTCGCAATAATATATTGAGGCGAGATTTTTTTCATGTCCGGCGACTCCCCGGTCTCCCCCGACACATCCACGAAGGGGCCCGGGGGCCCGGGGGGGGCAGGGGGGGGCAGGGGGCGGCAGGTGGTGGGTTCATTACAAAATAAAAGAGGTCAGCCCGTCTTGAGGGCCAGGAGCTTGAGCTCCGTCATCTCCTCTATTGCGTACCTGACTCCCTCTCTGCCGAAGCCGCTCATCTTTATCCCGCCGTAAGGCATGTTGTCCACCCTGAAGGTGGGTATGTCGTTTATTATGACCCCTCCGGCGTCTATCTTCTCGTAGGCGTAAAATGTCCTCCGGGTATCGTTTGTGAAGACTCCTGCCTGGAGGCCGTAGAGACCCCTGTTAAGCTCTCCAACGGCATCCTCGAACTCATCGTAGGGCTCGAGGGTGACGACGGGTGCGAAGACCTCCTCTGCGCAGACCTTCATAGAGGGTTTTGTCCCGGTCAGTACCGTGGGCTCGAAGAAGTTCTTCTTTCTCTTGCCTCCGGCAAGGACCTTCGCCCCCTGGGAAACGGCCTCATTGACCCACTCCTCGGTCCTCGCAAGGGCGCCTTCCTCTATCATGGGGCCCACGTCGGTGGCCTCGTCCATGGGGTCTCCGAGCCGTATCTTCCCGACCTCCCCGAGGTAGAGGGTCTTGAACTTCTCGAAGACCTTCTTTTGCACGTAGATCCTCTGGACGGATATGCATATCTGCCCGGCGTAGGAAAAGGAACCGAGAGTGCACCTCTTCGCGGCATTATCGAGGTCGGAGTCCTCCGAGACTATTACCCCGGCGTTTCCCCCGAGCTCGAGGGTTATTCTGCGCGCGCCCATCCTGGCCTTGAGGGACCAGCCCACCGCGGCGCTTCCCGTAAAGGTGAGCTTCTTTATCCTCTCGTCCTCGATGAGCCTGTCCGCGTCCTTGCCCGAAGAGGGCACGACGTTGACCCCTCCAGCGGGCCAGCCCGCCTCGGTGATTATCTCGCCGAGCAAAAGGGCGGATAGCGGGGTCTTGGATGCGGGTTTTACGATTACCGGGTTCGCGCAGGCCATGGAAGGGGCCACCTTGTGGGCCACGAGGTTCAACGGGAAGTTGAAGGGGGTTATGGCGAGAACGGGCCCCACGGGAAACCTCCTTACGATCCCGAACCTGCCCTCGGCCCCCGGGAATATATCGAGGGGGAGGACCTCCCCGCCGAGCCTCGTACTCTCCTCCGATGCAATCCTGAAGGTGTTTATGGTCCTCGACACCTCCGTCCTCGAGTCTCTTATCGGTTTTCCGGCCTCGAGGGTAATGGTCCTTGCGAGTTCTTCGGCGCGGCTTTCGAGCCCCTCCACGACCTTATCGAGGACCTGTGCCCTCTTGTAAGAGGGCATGGCCCTCAGCTCGGCGAAGACACCAGAGGCCGCTCCAGCGGCCTCCTTGAGCTCGGCCACACCTCCGAGGTACGTTGTGCCCACGACCTTTCCGTCAAAGGGGCTTATTACGGGGAGCTCCCTTTTCGTCTCCCGCAACCTCCCGCCGATAAGGATCTTGAGTTTTTTTGCCATGGCGACCTCCCTTGAAAGCCAACTGGAAAAACGGGCCTGCCCCGGATTTATACAAATACTTAAACAGAAAAAAGTTTTGCAGTCAAATCATTCGCGTTCCCGGCGGCCTGTGTTATAATCTAACCGTCAACAAAAGAAAAAGGAGGACTTTCCCATAGCACAGGTTCACGGCAACCTCTCGGGACTCAAGGCGAACCAGCTTAAGAGGCTGGAGAGGATATACAGGAGGAGGATACCCCCCTCAGAGCTCGTCACGGCGGAGCTCGCCAGGTTCATGACCGAGCTTTCAAGGGAGATAAGGCGCCAGATCGGGATAATAGTGGACCGCAGGGGCTCGGTCGTCGCCGCCGTGGTGGGCGATGAAAAGGAGATATTCATACCCGCCCTTCCGGGGTTTCCCCTGGGCAGGAAACACCTGAGAGGGGTACGCCTCATACACACGCACCTGAAGAACGAACCCCTTTCGCAGGACGACCTTACTGACCTCGCGCTCCTGAGGCTCGACTACATGGCGGCCGTGGGGGTAAAGGAGGACGGCCTTCCGGCGGAGATCCACACGGCCCACCTCCTGCCCTTCAACCCCATGGGCGAGCCCTATGAAGTAGACCCGTCGGTGCCCTTCCACGCCTTCGAGATTAGTATGGACGAGTTCATAGACTCCCTCGAGGACGAGATGGGCAGGGCCATAACGAGGGACGTAAGGGACAAGCGCGAGAGGGCCATACTGGTGAGCGTGTCCACGACGGGGCCGAAGGAAGACCAGGTCGAGGGGCTCGACGAGCTATCCGAGCTCGCCGAGACGAGCAACGTGGTGGTGCTCGACAAGGTGTATCAGAGGCCCGGCCGCATAAACCCCAAGTACCTCATGGGCAAGGGCAAGATAAAGGAGCTCGTAATAAAGGCCCTCCAGAAGGATGCCACACTCCTTATACTCGACCATGAACTCTCGCCCACGCAGGTACGAGAGCTCGGCGAGATTACCGAGCTCAAGGTAATAGACAGGACCCAGCTCATACTCGACATCTTCGCCGGAAGGGCCCACTCCCGGGACGGCAAGGTGCAGGTGGAGCTCGCCCAGTTGAAGTACCTCCTGCCCAAACTCACGGGAAAGGGGACCTCGCTCTCAAGGCTCATGGGAGGCATAGGCGGAAGAGGCCCCGGAGAGACGAAGCTCGAGGTGGACAGGCGCCGCGTACAGGACAGGATAGCGCACCTCGAGAAGGAACTTAAGACCCTCTCGCGCGGCAGGGAAGAGAGGCGCAGGAGAAGGGCCCGGAGCGGCATACCCATAATATCCATAGCCGGATACGCAAACGCCGGCAAGTCCACGCTCCTGAATACCCTGACGAAGAGCTCCACCTTCGTCGAGGACAAACTCTTCGCCACCCTCGATACCGCCACCAGAAGGCTCAGGTTCCCGCGCGAAAGGGACGCCGTCATCACAGACACCGTGGGGTTCATAAAAGACCTCCCCGAGGAGCTCCTCAAGGCCTTCAAGGCCACGCTCGAGGAGATGAGGGACGCTGACCTGATAGTACACCTCGTCGACATAAGCAACCCCCGCTTCGAAAAACGGATCGACACCGTGGAAAGGATCCTCGAGGAGATAAAACTCTCGGATATACCGAGAATACTCGTCTTCAACAAGATAGACATCGTGGAACCCGAGCTCGTTGGAAACTTGACGAGACGCTTCCATGCAATCCCGGTATCGGCGACAAACCCCGAAACCCTCGGCCCACTCCTCAAAACCCTCGAGACCCGCCTCTGGAGCGAAGAAACCCACCGCAAGACCGACTGACCCCGTGCCGGATATATTTTTGAGGGGAACTTTTTGAAAAAAGTTCCCCTCAAACTCCCCTCAAAAACTTTTAGCTATTTATCGCCTGGAGGGAGACCCCCCGTAAGATGAAATTCGCGTTTAAGAGGGGGTCTCCCTCCAGGCGATAGCCAAAAGTCTTTGGAAAGGGGGTCTGGGGGGAAACCTTTCTTACAGATTGTGTTTCCCCCCAGAAGGTATTCCCTGCACGGGTCAGTCGGTCTTGCGGTGGGTTAGTTTGGAGGCCTTTACGCCCACGAGGCGGACTTTTCCGGGGAATTCCGTCTCTTCGAGGAGCGTTAGTGTTGCCTGCCAGATATCGTTCATGGAGTCGGTTAGTTCACGGAGTGTCGTGGAGCGGGTGATGGTGTTAAAGTCGCTGAAGCGGATTTTTATGGTCACGGCCATGCAACGGTATCCCCGCTCCTTGAGTCTTGAGGTGACGTCCTCGGTGAGCTCGTAGAGGGTCTCTCTTATGAAGTGTATGTCGCCGGTATCTTCCTCGAAGGTCACCTCCCTGCTCACGGACTCCGGTTCATGGAAAGGCACGACGGGGGATGCGTCGATCCCGCGGGAGTGTTCGTGGAGGGTCTTTCCGGTGGTCGGTCCTAAGTTTCTTTCGAGCCACAGGGGCTCGGAGTCTGCGAGCTCTCCGATGGTCTTTATCCCCATCCTGAGAAGGCGCGCCTCGGTCTTGGGGCCGACCCCGGGGAGCCTCCTTACGGGGAGGTCCCTAAAAATCCTTGCGACGTCATTGGTTTTCATACAGAAGAGGCCGTCTGGTTTTTTCATCTCCGAGGCCATCTTGGCGAGGAGCTTGTTGGGGGCAATTCCGGCGGAGGCCGTGAGGCCGAGCTCCTTTTTTATCCGCCATTTTATCTCCTCGGCCGTCTTGAGGGCCCTTGGAAGGGTGTCCTTTCCGGGCTCGGCGAATTCGAGCTCGAGGAAGGCCTCGTCGAGGCCGAAGGACTCGACAAGGGGGGTGTACTCATGGAGCATGGCCATGAACCTTTCGGACTCTCTTTCGTAGGACTCGAAGTCCACGGGGAGGAAGACCGCTTCGGGGCAGAGCCTTTTGGCCCTTTTTAGAGGCATCCCGGACCTTACGCCGTATTTTCGCGCCTCGTAGGAGGCCGCGGAGACCACACCCCTTGAGGCCGGGTCCCCCGTGCCGCCGACTATGATGGGTTTGCCCTTGAGCTCCGGGTGTCTCTTCAGTTCCACGGAGGTGAAGAAGGCGTCAAGGTCTATATGTATGACTGCGCGATGGGGCATTTTAAAAGGGCCGGCGTATTTTGCTTAAAAAGGTCTGGAGGCCGCGGGTTAAAGGGAGTATATCACAGGCGCTTACGGGGCAGAAGGGTATTTGGCCCTTGCGTTTAATAAGGCGGGTAGCTCGGGCGGTTATTTTTCGTTGCCGGCAGGAAGCCATGGGGTGGCGGCCCCGGTTCGTTGCCTGCAGTAGGCCATGGGGGGTGGCCAGGTTCGTTGCCGGCAGGAAGCCCCGGCTGGGTGAGCCCCTGGTTGTTATTTTCCCATTGCCGGCATGATGCTGTTCAGGGTCGGCCCCGGGGTCAGGGCACTGCGGGTTTTGCAGGTCCCGCGCATCCTCACATGACGTATTTCCTGGCGGACCGTATTATCTCGTCGGCGAAGTAGGGTTTTCGTATGAACTCGTCTATCATGCCTTCCTTAACGCCCTGGAGGATGACGTCTTCGGCGTCCCTGAAGTAACCGGTAAAGAGTATGACCCTTGTCTCCGGTCTTATCCTCTTTATCTCCCTGAAGGTCTCCAGGCCGTTCATATCGGGCATGATGATGTCCATGAAGACGAGGTTGAAGGGGTTTTCCGTAACGGCCCTTACGGCCTCCCTTCCGTTTATCACGTAGGCCGCCTCGAACCCGTCGTCCTTGAGGATCTCGCTCATGCCGATCCCCACGCTCTCCTCGTCGTCCACCACGAGTATCCTTGTGCCGAGTTTATTGTCAGCCATCTTCACCCCCAGTAACTGGATTTAATAGTATGCGCGTAAGAAGAACGGTTCAAACCGGACGTTGCGCTACGATCAGTGAAGAGATACGCCTTTAAAGGTTCACCCACCCGGCCTCCGGATAAATTGGCCCCATGACAAATGAGGCCCCGGGAAAGGCTTGCGCTCGTAGAGAATCTGCCCTCCACTATTTGTCCCCGATAACAGCCCCGGGGCGGAACCACTCAAGGAGACTGTCCGGACGGGGCGCGGGTGTTGTTCAAAAAGCTGGTCGAAGGCGTGATGGTATGGGAAAAACGGGGTGTATGTCGAGAAGGGGTAAACTGTTGTTGTGGTGTTCCGGGTTGGTCGTTTAAATTATAGCTTTTATAATTGTTTTGTCAAGGGTGTCTTGAATTCCGGGGTGAGGCGTGGGGATTAAAGACAAAGAAATTCTTCAGTGGCCGTGCGAAGGGGCCTCGCAGTGGGTGCGGCAGTCTTTGCCCGGTTTGTCCGCATGTACGGAGCAGTGGTCGGCGGTGCAGCGGTCCGGGACGTTCAGGCCGGCATGGAGCGGAGCGGTAAAGGAGAGGGCGAGGACGAGGGAGACTGCGAGGCTCGATACAACGGCCCTTATCTTAGGGGGGGTGAAGGCGGCCTCTGTTCCTGTAAGGAGTCTTCTTATGCGCGCCTCGACGCCCCCGGTGTTATACGCCCCGTGGCCGGTTATCGAGGCGGGAGCCATGGCGGTCTCTTGTCTCCTGACCTTAAGGAGCGCCCCGGCGAGGCTTACGGGCTCGCTCATGCGAAGCACTACCTCGTCGTCGGCCTCGTTTTCACACCTCCAGCGCACATAGGCGTAGAGGTAGCTTATAACGGGTATGTAGAAGAAGGTGTCCTTTACAAAGGAGGCGAGGAAGAATTTCAGGGGATCAAAGCGCCTCCTGTGGTGGAGCTCGTGGTGGAAGACCCCGAGGAGCTCTTTTCTGTCGAGGGAGTGGAGGAGTCCCTTCGAGATATATATGCGGGGCCTCAAGAACCCATGGGTAAAGGCGGCCCTCGATGCGATGTCGTCTATGAGGATAATTGAGCCTCCCCGGTCCTTTAGCGGGAGCCTTTTCAACGCGCCTCTTGTCTTAAGCGCCTCTCCTGTCCCCCTTATAGCGGCGTACATGAACCCGGCCGCAAGCACCAGGCCCCCGAACCAGAAGAAACCGAGCCCCATAAGCTCTGAATACTCGAGGCAGCTTGTAAGGAGGCTGTGGCAGAACCGGGCGAAGGCGAGCGTCATGACCACGAGCCCGGAGAGGCCGAGGAAGGACCACGCGGTAAAGGCCGCGAAAAGGGCCAGTATTATGAAGAGGTGAAATACTGTTCTCATCTGTCTTCGAGGGGACCTCGGATTATTCAAGAGCCGCATATCTCTATGATATTTGACAAAGAGCGCTTTGTCAAAGGGATTTTTTGGGGAAGACGAGGGAAGACGGGCAAGAGAGGAGGGGAGGGGCAGGTGAAGAGTCGAGGCCTTTTCGCCGACGGGAGCAGACCGTTGTTTTAATTCCTTGCCTGAGTTCTTTTTTTTCTGTTATATTTTATGGCAAGAATATTCGGAGAACCAGTGGGTCTTTTCATAACCATAGAGGGCATCGAGGGCTCGGGCAAGAGCACCCAGATGGGGCTTTTGAAGGGGTATCTCGAGGGTAAAGGCATGGGGGTAGTTGCCATAAGGGAGCCGGGGGGCACGCCCCTTGGCGAGAGGATAAGGTCTATGCTCCTTAATGCCGAGGGAGAGGGGATGACGCCTCTGGCGGAGCTTTTTCTCTACGAGGCATCGAGGGCCCAGCTCATAAGCGACGTCATCGCTCCGGCCCTGGAGGCCGGAGTTGCCGTTATCTGCGACCGTTACACGGACTCGACCCTCGCCTACCAGGGTTACGGCAGGGGGCTCGACAAAGGGGAGATAGAGCTCGTAAACACCGCCGCCACCGGCGGGCTTGCCCCGGCACTCACCCTCCTTATAGACCTCGACCCCGAGTTGGGGCTTAAGAGGGCGTGGTCGAGGATATCCTCGAAGACGGGTCTGAAGGAGGACAGGTTCGAGAAAGAGGAGGTTGCGTTCCACAGGAGGGTAAGACAGGGGTATCTTGAGATAGCCGGAAAAGAGCCCGGCAGGGTCAGGGTAGTGGACGGAAGAGGGGAAATCATGTCGATTCACGCCGATATATGTGATATCATAGACAAAACGTTGGGTTAGGGACTCATGCTGAACTTTGGCGAAATTTCAGGGCACACGAGAGAGTTGGGGATACTTAAAAAGGCGATCTCCACAGGCAGGGTTGCCCACGCCTATCTATTCTCAGGGCCCGAGGGCATAGGTAAAAGGACTCTCGCCCTGGCCTTCGCCCGGGCCCTCAACTGTCAGGAAGGCTCTGGTGACGCCTGCGGGGTCTGCCCTGACTGCCGGACCATGGAGGCGGGGGTACACCCCAACCTCTCGGAGGTCTGGCCCACGGACACCAAGGGCAACAGGACCGTTGAGGGCATAATCAGGATAGGGCGGATAAGGGAGCTTCAGGACTCTCTGAGGTACAGGGCCGAGAGGGGCAAGAAGGTAGCCGTGGTGGAGTCCGCCGAGAGGCTCAACGCTGCGGCGGCCAACGCCTTTCTGAAGACCCTCGAGGAGCCACCCGCCGACTCGGTCATCATACTCGTAACATCGAGGGCCACGGAGCTTTTGCCCACCATACTCTCGAGGTGCCAGAGGATGAACTTCAGGCCCCTCTCTGACGGCCTTGTGACGGGGTTCCTCGAAAAGGAGAGGGGGCTCTCCACAGCGGACGCCCGGGCAATGGCGCGCATCAGCTCCGGGAGCATTTCAAGGGCGGTCAAGTTCTCGGAGGCAGGCATTTTTGAAAAGAGGAGAGAGACGGTTGAGAGGGTGCTGGCCCTTGACAGACGAGACACCTTCGAGATCCTGAGGCTCGCCGAGGAGCTCTCCAGGAGCGAGGACCTCCTGGAGGTGCTCGATTTTCTTAAGACGTGGGTGAGGGACATGGCGCTCTACGGCGAAGGCGCCGACGGCCTCATGGTGAACGGCGACCTGGCGGGTCTCTTGAAAAGGGGGGGTGGTGCGGCAAACCCGCGTGACCTGACGGATTCATTTTCCATGATAGAGAAGGCGCGCCATGAAATCATGCCGCCGAATTACGCCAACAAGCAGCTCGCCGTAGAGGTGCTCCTCATGGGGCTCGCCGGGAGGCTCGAGAGGAGTTCCCCGCGTTAAAGGGTCACTGGAAAGCACTCCCGGAAATTTTTGGTGAAGAACGGATCTTTCTCATAGGAATAAAAAACAGAGGCGCGACCATGGTTAAGATAGCTGGCGTAAGGTTCAAGACGGCATGCAAGATATACGACTTCGACAGCAACGAGCTCGACCTCAAGCCCGGAGACACCGTCATAGTGGAGGTGGAAAGGGGCCTCGGCAGGGGCACGGTAGTCTACGGGCCGAGGGAGCCGGACCCGAAGGCAAAGAAGCGCAAGCTCAAGAAGGTAATCCGCAAGGCCGACTCCGTTGACATAGAGAGACATGGCTTCAACGTGGAGCGGGAGGAAGAGGCCTACAGGATCTGCAGGGAGAGGATAGAGAAGAAGAGGCTCCCCATGAAGCTCGTGAGGGTAGAGTACCTCTTCGACTCGAGCAAGGCCATATTCTACTTCACCTCTGAAACGAGGGTGGACTTCAGGGAGCTCGTAAAGGACCTCGCCTCAGAGTTCCACACAAGAATAGAGATGCGCCAGATAGGGGTCAGAGACGAGGCGAAGATACTCGGGGGGCTCGGGCCCTGCGGCAGGGAGCTGTGCTGCTCCTCCTACATGTCGGACTTCGAGCCCGTTACCATAAAGATGGCGAAGGAGCAGAACCTGGCGTTGAACCCGGCGAAGATCTCCGGTGTGTGCGGCCGGCTCATGTGCTGCCTCGGCTACGAGCACGGCATCTATAAAAAGGGGGCACAGGACAAGGAAGAGTGCGCTGGCTGCACCGAGCATTGAGGAAACCTTTTTGAAAAAAGGTTTCCTCAAACTCCTTCCAAAAACTTTTTGCTATTTCCCCCAGGCGGCCGCTTTTCGGGAAATAGCACAAAAGTCTTTGGAAAGGGGTCTGGGGAAGACCTTTCTTCAGAAAGGTCTTCCCCAGATTATTATTTATAGATGACCGAAAAAAAGACCTTCTACGTTACCACTCCCATTTACTACGTCAACGACCTCCCACACATAGGCCACGCCTACACCACGGTGGCCGCGGACTGCCTGGCGCGGTTCAAGAGGCTAAAGGGCTTTGACGTCCTCTTCCTTACGGGCACGGACGAGCACGGCCAGAAGGTGGAGAAGGCCGCCGCCGCGGCTGGAAAGCCCCCCAAGGAGTTCGCCGACGGCGTGGTGGTCCGCTTCCAGGACCTCTGGAAGCGCCTCGAGATATCTAACGACGACTTCATACGCACGACGGAAAAAAGGCACAGGCTGACGGCCACCCGCATCTGGGAGGTCGTCCGGGAGGCCGGGGACATATACATGGGCGAGTACGAGGACTGGTACTGCACGCCCTGCGAGAACTTCCTCACGGCAAAGCAGCTCGTCGAGGGCAGATGCCCGGACTGCGGCCGGGAAGTCGAGAGGTTGAAGGAGCCGAGTTTTTTTTTCAGGCTATCGAAGTACGGAGAGAGGCTCCTCGAGCACATCGAGGAAAACCCGGGTTTCATCCAGCCAGAGAACAGGAGAAACGAGATAGTGAGCTTCCTGAAGGAGGGCCTGAGGGACCTGAGTGTATCGAGGACGACCTTCGCCTGGGGCATCCCAGTGCCTGAAGACCCCTCTCACGTCATGTACGTCTGGTTCGACGCCCTTACGAACTATCTTACGGCCGCGGGATATCCTGATAAGGGGAAAAAATACTGGCCCGCGGACGTGCATATCATAGGAAAGGACATACTTCGGTTCCACGCCGTATACTGGCCCGCCTTCCTCTGGTCCGCGGGCCTGGAGCCCCCGAAGAAGGTCTTCGCCCACGGCTGGTGGACGGTGGACGGGGAGAAGATGAGCAAGTCAAAGGGCAACGTGGTGGACCCCGTGGAGACGGCCGACAGGTACGGCGTGGACCAGTTCAGGTATTTTCTGCTCCGCGAGGTGCCCTTCGGCCTCGACGGCGATTTCTCGACCAGGGCCCTCGAGGCGAGGATAAACGGCGACCTGGCCAACGACCTCGGGAACCTCCTCAGCAGGTCGGTATCGATGATAGAAAAGTACAGGGGCGCCGTCATCCCCCCTGCCGGAGAGGACAGAGCGGAGGTCGAGGGGCGGCTCCGGGAGTCCTTCAAGACCCTCTCCGATATCGTAGAGGGTTCCATGGAAGCCCTCGATTTTTACGGGGCACTAATACAGATATGGACAAGGGTAAGGGAGATGAACGGGTACGTGGAGAAGGCCGCCCCCTGGAGGCTCGCTAAGGAGGGGGACGATAAGAACCTCGATAACGTCCTCCATACCCTCGCCGAGGGATTGAGGGTCCTCGCGGTATACCTATTCCCCTTCATGCCCGGCTCGGCTCAAAAGATATGGGACCAGCTCGGCATAGAGGCGAGGATAGAGGACTGTAGCTTCGACGCCGAGGTTCAAAGAGGCGGAAGGGAAATCTCCGGACTCAAAGTGAAAAAAGGCGCGCCCCTCTTCCCGCGGGTTGAGCTGGAGAAACCTTTTTGAAAAAAGGTTTCTCCAGACCTCTTCCAAAAACTTTTAGTTGTTATCGCATTGGGGGAGACCCCCGGGAGATGAAATTCTCGCAGGAGGGGGTCTCCCCCAATGCGATAGTCAAAAGTCTTTGAAAGGGGGTTTGGGGGGAAACTTTCTTCAGAAAGTTTCCCCCCAAGACAAAAAATGAAAAAGACCTTCGTTAAAGAGATAAAGGAAAAGGACCGCGTTACCGACTGCTTCATCGTCACCAAGAAGGACCTGGGGATAAGCAAGTCCGGAAAGCCCTATCTCAATTTGAGGCTCATGGACAGGACGGGCGAGGTGGAGGCTCGGGTCTGGGATGACGTCGAGGCCGTAGGAAAGGGGTTCGACAGGGACGACGTGGTCATGGTGAACGCCTACGCCGTGTCCTACGCCGGCGGGCTCCAGCTTAACGTCTCGGGTGTGGAGAGGGTCTCGGAAGAGAATTACACCCTGAAGGACTTTCTACCCACGGCCCAAAGGGAGCCCGGGGAGATGATGAACGACCTCGACGCCGTCGTCTCCGGGATGAAGGACCGCCACATTAAGGCGCTCCTTACCGCCATATTCAAGGACCAGGAGGTGAGGAGGAGGTTCATGATAGCCCCGGCTGCAAAGGCCATGCACCACCCCTACATCGGCGGGCTAATAGAGCACGTCCTCTCCATGTGCTCCCTCGTCGACAGGATAACCGACCACTACGCCGAAAGGGTTAAGATAAACAAAGACCTCCTTATGGCAGGGGCCATCCTCCACGACATAGGAAAGATCTACGAGCTTAAATACGACAGGGCCTTCGAATACACCGACGAGGGGCGCCTCCTCGGTCACATAACCATGGGTGTTGAGCTCGTGGGCGAGAAGGTCAAGGAGGTGCCGGAATTCCCGAAGGAGACCTCCGTGCTCCTGAAGCACATGCTACTTAGCCACCACGGGCACCTCGAGTTCGGCTCTCCGAAGAGGCCCAAGACGCTCGAAGCGATAATCCTCTACTACCTCGACGACCTCGACGCCAAGGTCGCGGCCGTGAGCGCCCTCATAGCAGAAGAGGGCGAGGCCTGGACCCCCTACCAGAGGCTCCTCGAAAGGCCCATATACAAGGGCGGAAGACCCAACGAGGAACCCCCGGCCGAAGAGAAAGAGGAGAAAAAACCCGGCGGCGACGAAGAGCTCGAACTCTTTAAAAAGCTGACACGATGATTATTGGGGGAAACCTTTCTGAAGAAAGGTTTCCCCCAAACCCCTTTCCAAAGACTTTCAGCTATCCCATGGGGGGAGACCCCGCGTGAGAGTTCTCTTCGGAGAGGGGGTCTCCCCCCATGGGATAAATAGCTAAAAGTTTTTGAAGGGAGTTTGAGGGGAACTTTTTTCAAAAAGTTCCCCTCAATAGTATCATGCCTGCACGAAAAACCCGTATCGACAGGAAGAAGGAGCTTGAGAGGCTCCGTCGAAAGATAAGGTACGCCTGCGGGAGGGAGGCGGAGCTTAAAGGCGCGACCCCCGTCTTCGGCTCCGGTCCGGTTCCCTCTGGGCTCATGGTCATAGGAGAGGCCCCGGGTCGAATTGAGACCAAAGAGGGGAGACCCTTTGTAGGGAGGGCAGGGAGGTTTTTCGTGGCCATACTCGAAGAGGTCTTTAAGAGGGGGAGGGACGAGGTCTATATAACCAACGTCGTCAAGGTCTGGCCCACGATAAAGACAAAGAGGCTGAAGACGAGAACGCCCACGAAGAAAGAGGAGGAGTTCTTCAGGGCCTATCTGACAGAGGAGATAAGGATAGTGAACCCCCGGGTGATAGTCGCCGTGGGGAAGACCGCCTTCTCGGCCCTTGTGCCCGAGGGCGAGTTCAGGCCAGGGGCCTGGACAGAAGGCCCCGAAGGGTTTTCCGTCATGCCAGTCTACCACCCGGCCTATCTCCTCAGGCGGCAGAAGATGCTTAAAGAGAATACCGCCGAGCTTAAATCCGCCCTCAGGAAGGTCAAAGGGAGGCTTGACCGGAAGAGCTGAAAAACCGGGACAGGGGCCTTCCGGGAGAAAAAAGGGGGATAGATTCATTTTCAGGATGACAGCGCGGTCTTATGGGAAGGACAGACGGGATTTAAGGGTCTTCAGGGGATAACCATGGCATCCCCGGAACTCGACTGACCGTAAGAATTAAGTATGGCGTCCCCGGAATTTGCGCGGAATTTGCGTGGTGTCCCCGGAATTTGCGGAATTTGTCATGGTGTCCCCGGAATTTGTCGCGTTCCCGGAATTTGTCGCAAGCCATTATTTTTCCCCTTACGCGCCCAGAGAGGCGGATTTAAGTGTCTGCACTATCTTTGTTATCGAATCCTTCGCGTCGCCAAAGAGCATGC
>DATEAM010000205.1:0-8684 GCA_035288385.1 Thermodesulfobacteriota bacterium | reverse complement strand
TCGGTCTTCACATCGCCACCGGCGCCCGCCTTCTCCTCCCCGCCGGAGCAGCCGGCAAGGAAGGCGAAGGAGAGCGCCGCCGCCAGCGCGGCGGCCTTAAAGGCGCCGGAAAGGGGTACTGAAAAACAGGTCAGTTTCATGTTCATGGCAGCCGCCTTTCCCTCAATAGAGGTCCTTGGCGAGGTATTCTATCTTCGCCTCTTTCCTCAGTCCCTCGATCCAGTCGCGCCAGAGCCTCGTGGACTCCTTATCCTCGAGCTCCGCCTCGAGTCTCTCATGGTTGAGCTCCGAGAACCCCTTGATGACCGGGAGCTTTCTCTCCTCCACCTTTATCACGTGGTACCCGTAGATAGACTCGATGGGGTTGGATACGGCGCCCACCTCGAGGCCCGCTGCCACGTAGTCTATCTCCTCGGCAAGGCTCCCCTCGTGGGCCCAGCCCATGTCGCCGCCGTCTTTCGCATAGGGGTCTTCGGAGAATTTTTTCGCGAGCTCGGCGAAGTCCTCTCCCCTCATTGCCGCCTCCGCTATCTCAACGGCCTTTTCCCTCGCTTCACTCCAGGCCGCGGAGCCCCCGGAGCGGTCCGCCTTTATGAGTATCGTCCTCAGCCGGACCTGTTCGGGCTCCTTGAATTTGTCGAGGTTCTTGTCGTAGTAGTCCTTCATGTAATCCGCCGTGACGGTCCCGGCGGCCTGTTTTTCGAACTCCTCTATCTTCTTCTCCCGCGTCTTCTCGGTGGTGAGAGTCTGGGCGACGTCGTCCCTCAGGTCCTCCATCGTCATCTTGCTTTTCTCGAGGGCCTCGTCGAGGGTCATGCCCTTCTCCTTGATCCCCTTTGTGAGCTCCTCGATCTTGTCGTCTATCTCGGAGTCCTTGACCGTTACAGCCTTATTCTTGACGGCGTCCATGTAGATGATCTCCCTGTTTATCAGCTCGTCGAGGGCCTGTTTCTGCGCCCTTTCGTAGCGCTCCTCGCCCACCGCGGCGTGGAAGGTCTGCACGGGCAATATCCTGTTTATGGCTATCAGGAGGGTGCCCCTCGTTATCTCCACCCCGTTCACCCTTACGACGACCTCCTTGTAGTACTCCTCGCCCTGGGCGGGGGGTTGGGCCCCGGGGTCAGCCTGTGATGCCGCCGGCTCCTGAGAAGACGCCGGGGCGGCGAAGACGAAGAGCATCGACGCCAGAAGCGACGGCACGAAAAACTTTTTTAGAAAACCTGTCATAATCTTTTTTCCTCCGTTTTAGAAATTTTTTTTGCGGTGCCGCAGGGTGCCGGCCCTGCCTGTTCGCCGACCCCGGGGCCGCCGGACACTCGGGGCCTCGATGGGGCGCAGACCCATGCAACCCTCAGCCCTTCAATTCTATTATCATTGTATAAAATAACAATTAGCCGGTCATTAAAAATTTTTAACTGAACGGTCCGCCGGGCAAAAAAAAAGGGCCGGATAAACCGGCCCTTTTTTCCGTTGCACAGTCCGAGACTGCCTGGACTTACTTCTCGTGACAGGTCCTGCAGACGCCGGAGCCCATGTTGCCGCCGACTCTCCTTAAGAAGAGACCGTTGGACTCGTAGTCGTTGAGGCCGTTGGCGTCGTAGTCCTCCCAGCTCTTGTTGTTGAAGTGCGGGTCGTGGCAGGACGTACACTCGACCTTGCCGACTCTGAGCATGTCGGATATGGTCGCATCCTCATTGATGAAGCCGTACGCGGCCCAGAGGTTGCCCGTTACGGCGTTCCACCTGGAGCCGGAGCCCTGAGGCGCGCCTACTGACGTCTCGAGGTCCTCTGTGAGGTTGATGTCGGCGATCGTCGTGCCTTCATCCCTAAGAGAGGCGACCTGGCCGCCCAGGTAGGTTACGCCTATCGGGTGGTCGTTGGAGAGACCGGCGCCCTCGTCGTAGGCGGCCACACCGTAGTCGCCGATTACGAGCCTACCGCTCCAGTCCATCGAGCAGGATACCTCACCCAGACACTCCGTGAATGTCCAGCCGCGGTTTTTGCCGCCGGGGGTTACGCCGGACTTACCGGGGGCGTTCACGATGTTGTCGAGGGCCGTGGTGCCGTCATGACAGGTTAGACAGGCCGCTGAGTAGATGGAAACCTCCGTGGAGGACCCGGCGATGGTCGTGCCGTCGCTGTCATAGACCTTGAAGGTTACGTCAGTGCCGCCCCTGTTCCAAAGGGGTTTGGCGTCGGTGTTGGAGTGGTGAGGCGTGTGACAGAATACACAGATCTCGGTCGTGCTTTCCGTCTTTACGTGCTCGCCGAACCAACCGAGGTTGTGCCTCGATGTACCGATGCCGTTCGCGGCGAGGCCTTCGGAGCCCGTGTCATAACCGGCGCTGAAGTCCCAGGTATAGCTGTAAGTGCCGTCCGCCGAGGCGGTACCTGCGTAGAACAGGCCCAGGGTGGCGGCGAGTGCGATGGCTAAAAACCTTTTCATACTGTTACTCCTTTCTCTTTCTTTGCTTAGGTTTTAGGTTTCAGTTCCCGGCATTTTTTTTATGAATAAAAAAAATGCCGCAATACCACCTGTTACCTTCTTCGGTAGTACCGAGGCATCCATCGCCTGCATGTCCCGTAGGCCCGTCATGAACCCGGGGACCCTTCTATTTAGCTTCTATTATACAGTAAAATTAAGGTTTGTCAAGAGAAAATTAATCTTAATTTAATAAATTTTCGCGGCCTTCGATGGCGCGCGCTTAATTACGCAACCCCGCAGAAAGGCGAGGTTTTTTTAGCTTCCCCCTCCCTTTGCCTCACGCGCCTTGTGCTTTTCCCCGAGGAACTCGTATACGTTGACCCTCTCGTTCCATGAGTCCACCACGTATATGTAGTCCTCGTCGTTTATGGCGATGCCCGAGGGCAGTATCATCTGGCCCCGGTCGCTCCCGTATCCCCCGAAGTGCAGGAGCGGGACGCCTTCCTGGTTGAATATCTGCACGTTGTTGAAGGCGGCGTCCACCACGTATATATGCCCCTCGCTGTCCACCTCCACGCCCTTGGGTCTGGCGAACATGCCCGGGACGTCTCCGAACTGGCCGAAGCTCCTGAGGAACCTGCCCTCCTTGTCGAAGATCTGAATCCTCGCGTTCATCGTGTCGGTGACGTAGAGGGCGCCCTCGTTGTCCACGGTTATGTGCGAGGGGAAGTTGAAGCCGCCCTCTTCCTTGCTCCTGCCCCCTATGATCTTCTCGAACTCGAGGGTGTCGAGGGCGAAGGCCTGTACGTGGTGGTTGTGCGTGTCGACGACGTAGAGCCTGTTGTTGGCCTCGTCTACCGCAATCCCCGTGGGCTGATTGAAGGGCGCCTGGGTCTCGAGGTAGCCGAGGAGCTTGTACTCGGAGTCGAGGACGGTGACCCTGTCGGCCTGCGAGTCCGTGATGAAGACCCGGCCCAGGGAGTCCGTTGCCACGCCTATGGGCTTGAAGAAACCGCGCACCCCCTCGGAAGTGACGGACGTGGCCTTTCCCTTTTCAGGGTCGAAGACGAAGACGTCGGCCTTTGCCGTATCCGTTATGAAGAGCCGGCCGTCCTTGTCGACGTGAATCCCCGAGGGTTTTCTTATCGTAAAGGCCGTCTCGGCGCCGAGTATTATCTCGGTGGCTATGCTGGTGGGAGAGACATCTCCTCCCCTGTGGTAGCTCGTTACGTATTTTATGCGCGGCGGGTCCGGCGGCAGCGGCCATACGACGTCGGGAAGAGGGCCCGCGCAGCTCCAGAGTATTATCGGTGCGATGATTACGAGAAGCCCTTTCAGTATGCTTTTCATCTCTTGGAATCCCCGGAAAAATTTTTTAGAAAAAAGTAAGAACCGTCGAGGAGGTTCCCCCCCTCTCTTCGGCCGCGTTAAGGTGAAAATATTACTATGAAGAGACATTTGAAGTCAAGCGCCTCGAGGTCTATTTCAGAATCTCTCCTTCTGCAGGCTCATCCCCTTGGGGATGATATGGCACCTTATGCAGTTCGCCCTCGGCCAGAACTTGAAGGCCACCTTGTCGTGGCACCTCCCGCACCACTCGCCCTTGAATATCTCGTCCATGGAGATGGGGTTGGCGCCCGCCTCGGGCAGGAATATCTGCGGATGACAGTTGTTGCAACTCAGCCAGTAGGTATGTATGGAGTGGGGGAAGATGACGTTACCCATGATGGGCACCTTCGCCTCTATGAATATGTTGAGGTCGAGGGGGACCTCCTCAGCCGCGTCCGGGTCGAGCGAGCCCCTCGGGTCTATGAAGCCCTCGATCACGGCCGCCGTCCAGTTGACCTGACTGTCCGGGTCCTTGGGTAGGATGTCGATCGCCTCTATGTCGGTGGTGCCCTCCCTTATGTGAGCCCTCCTCGTCGCCGCAAGGTAGAATTTTTCGTAGTACTTGCTGAGAGACACACTCTCTTTTTGCACTTCCTTTGCCGGGGTGTCGATAACCATGCGTTCAACGGCCTCGCGCGAACACCCCGAGCTCAAAAGGACAGAGGTGACGATGAGTAGAACGGTTGTCAGAAATCCATGTTGTAGAAATGCCTTCAACTTATTTATTCCCATAAAGGTTGCGGATCAACCCCTCCGGGTTACACTTTTTATATTTTTAGCCCTATAATAATTTTGTACTATAAAGTGATTGATTTTGTCAAGTATTTAAAATCCTTCAAAAAACATAAATAATTACACTTAATTACCGTTGGCTTTTTTTCCATGTCCCGGGGTCGGGTCCCGGGCTTAATAACGGCGTTTAAGGGGCCGCCGTCCGAGGCATGGAAGGGGGGGGGCGGGAGTTCTCGCGATTACTTGGGTAAAGAGGGTGGGCACCGGGGCGGGGTCGCAAAAGGGTCAGGGGGGGGGCCGGGGGGGGGCGGGGGGCGGGGAAAAGACCCCCTCGCGCATTATTTATGAAGGTTCAGCGGGCGAACTCCCTCAGGATATCCATTACCTCGGAGTCCTCTATCTGGTGGAAGTCCTCGTAGAGCTGGCTTACGGCGAAGAACATCCTCGGCATGAGGGGACAGACCACCTCCGAGACCTCTTCCATCTCGGAGATCCTCTCCACCGTGTCCGGAGGGCCCCCGGGCACGGCAACGACTATCTCGCCTGCGCCCGAGGCGTGCGCGGCCTGTACGGCCGAGATCATCGTCGAGCCGGTAGCGAGCCCGTCGTCAACCACTATGACCGTCCTGCCTGCGAGAGGGACCTTGGGTTTTACGCCCCTGTAGCTCCTTAGCCTCTCCCTTATTACCTCGAGCCTCCTCTTCTTTTCCTCCTCGAGGTACTCTTCGGTAATGCGCATGTAGCCGAGGACGTCTTTATTCACGTAAGCCGCTCCTTCCTCGGTTATGGCGCCTATGGCGAGCTCGGGGTTCTGGGGGGCCCTCAATTTGCCCGCTATGATGACGTCGAGGTCTCCTCCGAGGGCCCTCGAGACCTCGGCGGCCACCACCACCCCGCCCCTGGGCAACCCCACGACCACCGGGTTCTTTCCAATGAAGCGGCCGAGACTCTCGGCAAGGACCCTTCCGGCCTCGACCCTGTCGGCGTACCGGTCTCTTCTCAAGGCTCTTATCCTCCCCTAAGTCTTGATTTAATCTAAACCTGAAAAGGACCCTTTGTCAAGGAGGGGCGCTCCTGTGACCACAGGTATGGAGAGAGCCGGGCACGGGGTTTTTCAAAGGCCTCCAGGCCCCGCCCCCTCTTCGGCCTCCTTTTGAAACGACGTGAAGTCTTGACGCGCCCGGGGGGCGGCTGATATACTCTTCTTTTCATTTCTACAGGGAGGGTTTTCGTTCATGGGGATCATCGAGGGTTTCGACCCCTTTAAAATACTAAAGGCGGCCCTTTATAACGGGGGAGAGTTCGCCGACATCTTCGTCGAGGACACGACGAACACATCGGTGGTCTGCGAGGCGGACAAGATAGAGAGGGTGATCTCGGGCAGGGACAGGGGCGCCGGGGTGCGCGTAATATCGAGGCTCAAGACCTACTACGCCTACACCAACGACCTTACGGAGTACGGCCTCCTCGATGTGGCCGGCGTGGTGGCCGCCGGAGTCAGGGCCGGAGAGAGCCCTGGGGATATGGGGCTTGCCAGAAAGGAACGCGCCCCGGGGTTCGATATAAAGAGACCACCCGCCGGCGTGCCTCTCTCCGAGAAGGTGGCAATAGTAAAGGAGGCGAACCGCGTCGCCCGGGCCGTGGACAAGAGGATCATACAGGTCCGCGTCGTATACGGGGACGGGGTGAGGAGCATGGCGGTTGTCAATTCCCTCGGGGAATGGGTCGAGGAGGAGAGGACAGGCGTGCTTTTGCTCTGCTCCGCGGTCTCCAAGGAGGGGGAGGTCATCCAGACGGGATACGAGCCCGTGGGGGGCTCTTCGGGCCTCGAGATATTCGACGAGACCCCTGCCGAGTACGTAGCCGAGACGGCCGCAAGGAGGGCCCTCCTCATGCTCGGCGCAAGGAGGGCCCCGGGCGGGAAGATGTCCGTGGTCCTCTCGAGCGAGGCCGGGGGCACGATGATACACGAGGCCGTGGGCCACGGCCTCGAGTCCGACCTCGCGCTGCAGAAACTTTCCGTCTATTCGGACAAGGTGGGCGAGACCGTCGCCTCGCCCCTTGTAACGGTGATGGACGACGGCACCATACCCTACAAGAGGGGGTCGAGCTTCTATGACGAGGAGGGCACGCCTGCGCAAAAGACCGTGCTCATCGAAAAAGGCGTCCTCAAGGGCTACATGTTCGACAGGTTAAGCGCCATGAAGGCCGGCGGCTCGGCCTCCTCGACCGGCAACGGACGCCGCCAGAGCTACCACCACAGGCCCATCCCACGGATGACGAACACCATTATAGCCCCGGGAGAATCCGACCCCGCCGGGATAGTGCGTTCCCTTGAAAAGGGGCTTCTCGTAAGGAAGATGGGAGGCGGCCAGGTGAATACCGTGAACGGGGACTTCGTCTTCGAGGTTACAGAGGGCTATATGATAGAGAAGGGAAAGGTCGGGGAGGCCGTAAGGGGGGCCACCCTTACGGGCAACGGCCCCGAGGTCCTGAAGAACATAGACATGGTGGGCACGGACCTCGGGTTCGGAATAGGGACCTGCGGAAAGGACGCCCAGGGCGTGCCCGTGGCCGACGCCCAGCCCACGCTCAGGATCCCCGAGATAGTCGTCGGCGGGGAGTGCATCTGAGGGAAAACCTTTCTTAAGAAAGGTTTTCCCCCAGACCCCCTTTCCAAAGACTTTTGGCTGATTATCCTCCTGGGGGAGACCCCCTCTGAAGAGATTTCTCCGGCGGGGTCTCCCCCAGGAGGATAGCTAAAAGTTTTTGAAGGGAGTTTGAGGGAAACTTTTTCCAAAAAGTTTCCCTCAAGGTCCCCCCCACACCACAAATATCTTGACATGGGGCTTTTGGCTGTGGTAGCAATACTCTGTTTTAGTTTTGAAAATCCGTTACTTATATAAATAACGGGATTTTCCGTTCCCGGTCCTCAAATCCCAAAACCAAAAGTTTTCCGAAGGGCTTATGTTAGATTTTAACCATACTCTTATATTCCAGATGATAGGGTTTATAGTGCTCCTCGTAATCTTGAACCGTTTCCTTTATAGGCCGGTCCAGAGGATACTCGACGAGAGGGCCGAGCGCATAGAGGGCACGCTTAAGAAGGCCGACGAGACGAATAAGGAGATCCAGGACGGCCTCGACGAGTACGAAAAGAAGATAAAAGAGGCCCGCCTGAGGGGCCATGAAGAGAGGGCGAAGCTCAAGCAGGAGGCCCTTGCAAGGGAGAGGGAGATACTCGATGCCGCCGGGCGCGAGGCCTCCAAGGAGCTCGTCGTCATGAGGCGCAAGATCGGCGAGGGCAAGGACCAGGCCCTCGAAAGCCTCAAGGACCAGACGAAGGCCATATCAAAGAGCATGGCGGAAAAACTCCTCGACAGGAGTGTGGCTTTGGTCCTCGTAACGGGCGCGCTAACGCTCCTCTCGTCCATCGCCTTCGCCTCGGAGGCTGAGCACGGCGGGGGGGGCGGGGGGGCCGGGGGTCTCTGGAAGGTCATAAACTTCGTCATCCTCGCCGTCGGGCTCTACCTCGTCTGGGCGAAGGTCATAAAGAAGGCCCTTGAGAAGAAGGGCGAAGAGATAAAAAAGGCGATGGACGACGCCCGCGAGGCGAAGGAGGCCGCAGAGAAGAGGGCCCTTGAGTACAGGGCGAAACTCTCCGACCTTGAAAAGAGCATAGCGGCGATAGCCGAAGAGCTCAGGCTCGAGGGCGAGGCCGAGAAGAAAAAGATAATAGCCGAGGCCACCTCGGCCGCTGTGAGGCTTGCCGAGCAGGCACGCATTACTGTCGAGCAGGAGCTTATAAAGGCGCGGATCGAGATACGAAGAGAGGTGGCCGAGCTCGCCGCCAGGATGGCCGGGGAGATCCTTTCAAGGGAGCTTAAACCCGAGGACCAGGAAAGGCTCATAAAGGAATACGTATCGAGGATGAGGCTCCACTGACCGGGATGACGGTGAGGGCTGGAAGGACCGGGGGGCCGGGTCGAGGGCGGGGTGAGCTTTCGGACGACGGGTGGTCTTTTTGCTAAACTCCCGCCCTCCGGGTAGAGAAGCTCCCGGGAAGGGTTATTCCTCGTCATGAAGGGTTTAAGCTCCCTTGAAAGGATCTCCCCGGCCATCCTGGCGGCGAGCTCGG
>DATEAM010000204.1:0-7821 GCA_035288385.1 Thermodesulfobacteriota bacterium | reverse complement strand
GGTTCGGCTGTTCGCCGATCAATAGCGGTACGTGAGCTGGGTTCAGAACGTCGTGAGACAGTTCGGTCCCTATCTGATGTGGGCGCAGGAGATTTGAGGGAAGCTGTCCCTAGTACGAGAGGACCGGGATGGCGGCACCTCCAGTGTTCCAGTTGTTCCGCCAGGAGCAGCGCTGGGTAGCTGTGTGCCGAAGGGATAACCGCTGAAAGCATCTAAGCGGGAAGCCCCTCCCAAGAATAGATCTCCCGGACTTCGGTCCCTAAAGGTCACTTGGAGACTACGAGTTTGATAGGCCGGGTGTGTAAGCACAGTAATGTGTTGAGCTTACCGGTACTAATCGACCGTGAGGCTTGACCATATTCTTATTACCTCTATACAGCGTTTCAGTTAAGATACCCCGGACGCCTGATTCAAGGGATCAGGCGGCCTCGGGTGATTAACCGATGGTCTTAACCCAGGCGTCAAAGAACTTACTCTATTCGATAAAAAACGGAAAGTTGCTTTCCGCAGCTTTACCGGGGAGGTCACACCCGTTCCCATCCCGAACACGGAAGTTAAGCTCCCCAGGGCCGATGGTACTGCGTGGGTGACTGCGTGGGAGAGTAGGACGCTGCGGGATTTTTTAAGTAGGCCCGCCATCTTTAAGATGGCGGGCCTTTTTTGTGCCCCGGGGTCCGCGCCAGGAAGCGGCTTTTGACACCTTTTTTCCCTCTATGATAGAATCAAACGGTTTCAATAGTTCCTGACTTGTGGTAAATAACCGGACGGGCTCTCTCAAAAATAACGATGAAGAGAAAAGGAACAGGAGCCGAAAATAAGAGTAACGCCCTGAGGGATACGTTAATCCTCTCGGCCCTTACGATACTCCTGCTCATCCCCTTTGCTAACAAGGCCTTCCACATAGACGACCCTCTCTTCCTCTGGGCCGCCGCTCAGATACAAAAAAACCCCGTCGACTTCTACGGCTTTACCGTGAACTGGTACGGCTACGTCATGCCCATGAGCGAGGTTATGAAGAACCCGCCCCTTACGAGCTACTTTATCGCCCTCGTAGCCTCCATAACAGGCTGGGGCGAGGCGCCCATTCACATCTCCTTCATCCTCCCGGCGATAGCCCTCGTGACGGGGACCTATTTCCTCGCCAGGAGGTTTTGCGCGGACCCGCTCCTCGCCGCCCTCGCCACCCTCATAACCCCCGTCTTTCTCGTCTCGGCCACATCCGTCATGAGCGACGTCATGATGCTCGCCTTCTGGGCCTGGGCAATGGTGCTCTGGATAAGGGGTACCGAGAGGGACGAGCTCTCGAGCCTCTTTCTTTCCGGGCTTTTCATAGCCATGAGCGCGCTGACGAAGTACTTCGGCATGAGCCTCGTCCCTCTCCTTTGCGCCTACTCCATACTGAATAGAAAGAACCCGGCGCGCTGGGTCCCGGCCATGCTCATACCCGTGGTAATACTCGCAGGCTACCAGTGGCTCACTCACGGCATGTACGGCCGGGGGCTTCTCTTCGACGCCGCCTCCTACGCCGTGGGTAGAAAGATAACCATGGCCGCCTCCCTTGCGGAAAGCGGCTTCATCGGGCTCGTATTCGCCGGGGGGTGCATGATAACGGCCCTCTTCTACAAGCCCCTTTTATGGTCGAGGAGGGCCTTGCTCGGTTACCTCATAATGGCCGTAGTCGTCGGGGTCGTGCTCTTGTCTGCGGGAAAATCCGCAGGAATGAGGCTCGTGACACAGGAGGGCACGCGCTGGGAACTCCTCGTACAGCTCATGATATTCGGCGTAGTCGGCCTGGGCATCATCGCCCTCTCCATAAGGGACGTAATCAGGCGCAAAGACCCCTTCTCAGCAGTCCTCTTCCTCTGGATTGCCGGGACCTTTGTCTTCGCGAGCTTTGTAAACTGGACGACGAACGGCCGCACGGTCCTGCCCATGGCCCCGGCTATGGGCATACTCATAAGCCGCGCGATGGAGGAAAGGGGCGTTACGGCAAGAGGGGCTTCAAGGGCCTTGAGGACTTATCTGCCCCTAATCCCCGCCGTCTTCATATCCCTTATGGTAGCCTGGGGGGACTTAAGCCTCGCCAACTCAAACCGCACGATGGCCGAACAGATAAGCGAAAAGTACCGGCCCCGGCCCCCCCTGGCAAGGAAACTCTGGTTCGAGGGGCACTGGGGCTTCCAGTGGTACATGGAGGATAAGGGCGCCGCGGCGATAAACTTCGATTCGGAGCGGCTCTCCACCGGCGACGTGGTGGCCGTGCCCTTGAGCAACACCAACATAAGGCCGCTACCCGTGGGCAGGTTCAGGGAGGTCGAGGAGATAAGCTTCCCAACGTACAGGTGGGCCTCTGTGATGTCGCCCAAGTCAGGAGCCGGTTTTTACTCCAGCGCCTTCGGCCCGCTACCCTTTGTCATCCTCCCCGCCGTCTACAGGGATACTTATATCGTTGCGGAGATAACGGGAGAGATAAGGTTTTACCAGATGATGACCTTCTGACCCGCCCGGGCCAACGTGCCCCCTCGTTCACTACAAGCTTGGCAGCAATCCCGGCCCGACCGGCATTTCCATAAAAATCCATCAAAGTCTTTACAATACGGCTTTGACGGCTATAATTTATGAAGGGTTAAGCACATGATTCATCAGTTGGCTGCCGACGGCACACCTCTTATTCGGATACGTCAGGGCGAAAAAAGCCTCGCGCGGCGTGGGATCTAAGGCGGCTTACAGACCTTATTCAAAAAATTCCGGAAAATAATCCCCATGGAATATATACTTCTTTTGCTCGTAATGTCCGTGGCCTTCTTTAACGGCGCGAACGACGTCTCCAAGGGGGTGGCCACCCTCCACGGGAGCGGTCTCGCCGGCTACAGGGGGGCGCTCCTGTGGGGCACGGTGTGGACGGCCGCCGGCGGGCTTGCGGCCTTTTTCATAGCCTCTGGTCTCCTCAAGGTCTTTACCTCCGGCATAGTATCAGAACAGGCGAACCCCACGGCGGCCTTTTCCGTGGCCATAGCCGCGGGCGTGACCATATGGCTCGTACTCGCAACGAGGGCGGGGATGCCCGTTTCCACGACCCACGCAATCGTGGGCGCCGTGTGCGGCGCGGCCCTCGTGGCCTTGGGCCCCTCGGGGATACTCTGGGGCTCGCTCGGCTCGAAGATAATCTTGCCCCTTATTGTAAGCCCTCTTGCGGCCCTGGCGGTAATCACGGTAATATATAGAGGGGGTACGGCGCTACTCGGTGCCCTCTCCGGGTATTGCCTGTGCCTTGAGTTTAAGGAAAAGGTATGCTGCACTCCCGCTTCCAACGGGCGCCTTGCCGCAACGGTAACCTGGGTGGAGCCTGGAGTGGAGGTGGGCGCAACAGAAAAGTGCGTTGAAAACGGCGTCTCTCCATTGAGGCTCAACTTCAACGACATGGTGCACTGGGCTTCGAGCGCCATGATAAGCTTTGCCCGGGGCCTGAACGACACCCCTAAGATAGTGGCGGTCCTCGCCGCCGCGGCCGTCTTTTTCAAGGGCGACATGAAGGTCTTCTTCCTCCCTGCAACAGCCGCCATGGCGCTGGGAGGCTACTTCAGGGGGCTCAGGGTCACGGAGACCCTCTCGGAGAAGGTTACCGACATGGACCGCAACGACTCCGTCATTGCGAACCTCACCACCGCGGGGCTCGTGGTCTTCGCCTCGAGGCTCGGGATGCCCGTTTCCACCACCCACGTAAGCTCCTCATCCATCGTGGGCATAGGGCTAAAGAGGGAGAACGGGGCATTCAACAGGAAGGTCGTCTTCGAGATGCTTATCTCCTGGGCCGTGACCCTGCCCGTTGCGGGGGCCGTCTCCGCCGCGGTCTATCTCATGTTGTCGGCCTTTGCCTGAAGTTGTTTTTATAAAGATGACAAAAAAATAAAAAGGAGTTCTTGGAAGATGATAACCCGGCAGGCGCCTGCGAAGATACCCATCGAAAACCTCACCACGGCCTGGTTCCAGGTCTCGGGCACCCTTTGCAACCTCTCCTGCACCCACTGCTTCATAAGCTGCGGACCCGGGGGGGGCGGGGGGGCCGGGGGGGCCGGGGTAAAAAGACACGGGATGATGTCGCGCCAACTGACGAGAGGCTATCTTGAAGAGGCCGGAGGGCTCGGCATAGAGGAGGTTTACCTTACGGGGGGCGAGCCTTTTTTAAACCCCGAGCTCCCTGAAATAATAGCAGACGCGTTGAAGGTCTCGAGCGTGACGGTCCTTACGAACGCCACCCTTATAACGAGGGAGCTCGCCTCGAGGCTCGGCGAGATATCGAAGGACCATAAAAACGAACTTGTCTTCAGGGTGAGCGTTGAAAGCCCGGAGGAGGAAAAAAACGACCGTATCCGCGGAAAAGGCTCCTACGGAAAGGCGGTCTCGGGCATAAAAAACCTCCTTTCCGCAGGCTTCAACCCCATCGTTACTACCACCTCCACAGGCAGGGACGTCCCCCTCGATGGCTTCGGTAGATGGCTCGAAGAGCTCGGTTCGCCCGAGCCGAGGGTAAAGACGTTGCCCATGGTCTACCTCGGGAGGGCTGAGGAGTCGATACGGGCCTACCGCCCAGAAGAGCGCGTCACCGAGGACTGCCTCAAGGGCTTCCCCCTTGAGAACCTCCAGTGCACCTCATCGAGGATGGTCACCTCCGAGGGGGTCTTTGTCTGCCCCATACTCATAGACGACCCACTCGCGCGCATGGGCGAAACGCTCTCCAGTAGCCTCACACCCTATGAGGCGGGCTCTCCTGCCTGTTATACCTGCGTCGCCTCGGGCCTGTGCTGCTCGAACACCGGCACTGTTTCGCGGGACGACGTAAGGTCCTTTTACACGGACGCCGCAAGAGAGCCCCAGGGCGGGCTCTGCTGTCCCACTGCCTACGAGGGCGCGCAGATGAGCCACATCCCCGAGGAGGTGCTCGAGGTATCCTACGGTTGCGGGAGCCCCGTGGCCCTTGCCGGCATAAGGCCCGGAGAGACGATGCTCGACCTGGGGTCCGGGGCCGGAATAGACTGCTTCATAGCCTCCAGGCTCGTGGGCCCCGCCGGAAAGGTAATAGGCGTGGACATGACGACAGAGATGCTCGAAAAGGCACAGCGCGGCAAAAGGCTCGTAGCCGGGAGGCTCGGATACGATAACGTGGAGTTTAGACTTGGCTTCCTCGAAAAGATACCCGTGGACTCCTCCACCGTTGACCTCGTTACCTCCAACTGTGTCGTCAACCTATCGGTGGATAAAATTGCCGTCTTCAACGAAATATACAGGGTCTTGAAGGACAGGGGGAGGTTCGTCATATCGGACATAGTCTCGGACAGACCCGTGCCCGACCACATGAGGCGGGACAAGACCCTCTGGGGCGAGTGCATCTCAGGGGCCATGACCACCGGGGAGTTCATGGCCTTCGCTCGCGAGGCCGCCTTCCAGGGCACGGCCATAATCGCCAGGACCCCTTACAGGCAGGTGAACGGGTTAAACTTCCATTCCGTCACCTTCTCGGCCCATAAGTTCGTAAAAGGCCCGGAGTGCGTCTACATGGGGCACTCGGCTACCTACAAGGGCCCCTTCGACTCCATAACCGACGACGATGGTCACGTCTTCCCCAGAGGGACCCCCGTGGAGGTCTGCACCGACACGGCCGAAAAACTCAAAAATCCTCCCTATGAAGGGACGTTCATAATCACCGACCCCGCGGGAGAAGCCGAAAAAGAACCAGAACCCTGCAAACCCGGCTGCTGTTGAACTTGAGGGAAACTTTTTGAAAAAAGTTTCCCTCAAACTCCCTTCAAAAACTTTTAGCTATACTTTTCAGGAAGACCCCGTGGAAGAATTTTCTCACGAGGGGGTCTTCCTGAAAAGGATAAATAGCCATAAGTCTTTGGAAAGGGGGTCCGGGGGGAAACCTTTCTTCAGAAAGGTTTCCCCCCGGCTCAGTCCTTGCCCATCTCGGCCTCCCGCGCGGCAAACCCCAGCATGGTGCCCCAATGTTAATTATACATCCCATGCACGGGCCTTTTGAGGTTTTTCTTTGTAAACAGAGGCTGGTTCGGGCCGTCGCGGCCAAAAAGCCCTTGACTTATCCGAGTGTTAAATGATAATTTTGGAAGGCTAAATAAAGGCAAAACGGGGGTCGTAATGCCGAAAAGGATACTCCTGGCGGACGACAGCGTGACCATCCAGAAGGTCATAACGCTTACCTTCGCCTCCGAGGACTTTGACCTGACGGTGGTGGACAACGGGGAAGAGGCTATCGAGAGGGCGAGGTATTTGAAACCCGACCTTGTCATGTCCGACGTGGCCATGCCCGGAAAAGACGGATACCGGGTGTGCGAGGCGATAAAGAACGACCCCGAGACTGCCTGGATCCCCGTGCTCCTCCTGGCCGGGACCTTTGAGCCCCTTAACGAAGAAGAGGCATCGAGGGTCAAGGCCGACGACCACATCGTAAAACCCTTCGAATCGCAGGAACTCATAAACAAGGTAAAAGGACTGGTCGCGAGTCACCCGAGGCCCGGGGGCGTTGAAGCGTCCGAGGTAGAGGTCCCCGGCATCGGTGCGAATGAAGAGACCTTCGCCGGTAAGGAGTTTTTGGGCGTGCCCGGGACCCCGGAGGAAGAAACCTTCGAAATGGCACCGGGCCTCGATATCTTCGAGGGCCGCGGCTTTTTAGGCGAGCCCGAAGACCGGGAACCCGAGGCGCCTCAATTCGAGGACCTCGAACTCCGCGAGGAGGGTTTCGGTGGGGGCGGTGGGGGCGAGGGGGGCGGGGTCTCAGAGCCGGCAAAAGAAGTTGAAAGTGAAGAGGCTCCGGCCGCGGCGCCTCCGAAGGCCGAAGAGGCCGCAGAGTCAGAAGGGCTTTCCTTCAGCGTGGAAGATTTTGACCTGAACCCCTTCAAGGGTGAGTCCTTTGAGGCCGAGGTGCCTGATTGGTCCGAGCCGGTGAAGGCTGAAAAGGGCTGGGGAGTAGAGGAGTCTTTAGAGGCCCCGGGGATTGAAGAAAAAGTAGAGGCACCCGAAGAGGCGGCCGAACCCTTAACCGCGCCTACCGTGGAAGTGGGCGAGGCATCGGTTGAAAGGGCGACCCGCGAGGCCGCGGAGTCGGCCGGAGATGAGGTCGTAAAAGAGGTCGGGGAAGAGTACGGAGGCCTCGAGGCGGTCTCCTCCGAAGAGGTCTCGGGCATGGTGGAGAGGGTCGCCGCCGAGATAGTCAGGGACATGGCCGGCGAGATGGTGCCCGAGCTCGCAAGAAGGCTTGTGGACGAGGAGCTTCAGAGGGTAAGAGAGACCGTCACCGGCACGGAGCTTAATGCCACGGTGGAGAGGCTCGCGGGGGAGGCGGTGAGGAGTGCCGCGGGCCCGGTCGTCGAGGAGAGCGCACGCAGGATAGTGGCCGAAGAGGTCGAGAAGGCGAGACAGGCCGTCTCGGCCGTGGATATAAACGCAACGGTGGAGAGGCTCGCCAGGGAGGCCCTCGGCGCCGAGGACATAAGGGGTGCGGTGGAGAAGGCGGCCGCAGAGGCCATAAAGGACGTCGTTAGTGTTGTGGTGCCGGAGCTCGCGCAAAGGCTTATAACCGAGGAGCTCAATAGAATCAAAGAGGCCTTCGCCAGAAGAAGTTCGGATTAAACGAGTCGTCAAGGAGCTTTTCCGAAAAGGTCATTCTTCAGAAGGCTCAAAAAAAATTTTCCGGGGAGATTCAACCCGGCCTTTTGCCCGGGGTATGCTGAAAACCCGTCGCCCTCCAGGGCCTTGAAAACCCCCGGCCCCCCGGCCCCCCGGCCCCCCGGGCCGGTTTTTATTTTT
>DATEAM010000203.1:0-8080 GCA_035288385.1 Thermodesulfobacteriota bacterium | reverse complement strand
AACCTTTCTTCAGAAAGGTTCCCCCCAGTCTACAGAAAGGTTCCCCCCAGCCTCTCAAGCACCTTTTTTTTCCCGAGGAGACCAAGTATCTTTGCGAGCTCTATCCCGCTGGTCTCGCCCGTAAGGGCGCACCTAAGGGGCATGAAGAGGGCCTTGCCCTTTGCACCAGTTATACTCTTAACCTTCGTGACGAGCGCATTATATGAGTTTTCGTCGAGGTCGTCCATCTTTTCGACCTCGTCAAAAAAGGCCTTGAGCGCCTTTTTAGAGGCCGGCTCGATCAATATTGACCTGGCCTCCTCGGAAATTTTCACAGGGCCGATAAAGGGCGAGGCGAGGGCCTTGAGGTCCTTTGTCGTCCCGGCGTTGGTTCTCACCGCCTCCATGACCTCTTCAAGATAGGCCCTATCCACGTCATCGGGGGCCTCGATGAGCCTTATTATTGTGTCGATGTCGAGCCTTTCGAGGGCAGACCTGTTAAAGGACCTGAGCCGTTCCATGTCGAATACCGAGGGGCTCTTCGAGAGTCTTTCCGTGGAGAATTTTCCGGCCATCTCTTTTAGCGTCATGAACTCTTCACCCGGGGACCATCCGAGGCGAGCGGCCGCGTTGAGTATCGCTTCGGGGAGGAACCCCTCTTCCCTGAGGGCCTTTATCGTCGCCGAGCCGTGTCTCTTCGAAAGGGGGGTCCTGTCCGGGGCGAGTATGAGCGGGAGGTGGCAGTAGACAGGCGGGGTGAAGCCGAGGGCGCGGTAGAGGAGGAGCTGCCTCGGGGTGTTTGAAAGGTGGTCGTCTCCCCTTATGACGTGCGTTATATCCATTAGCGCGTCGTCCACTACGACGGCGAAGTTGTACGAGGCAATGCGGTCGGAGGCGACTATGACAAAGTCCCCGAAGGAGCGTGTATCGAAGGAGAGGGCCCCGTGCACGAGGTCGACAAAGTCTATCTTTTCCCCGGGCCCCCCAGTCCCCCCTTCGCCCCCCGGCACTTTGAACCTTATTACCGGCTCCACGCCCTCGGGGGCCTTACCTGGCGCGAGGTCCCTGCATCTTCCGTCGTATCTCGGGGGGAGTCCCGACTTCGTCTGGGTGGACTTGAGCCCTTCGAGCCTTTCGGGTGTGCAGTAGCAGCGGTAGGCACGGTTTTCGGAGAGGAGCCTTTCGGCGTGCTCCCTGTAGAGAGAGAGCCTCTCGGACTGCCTGTAGGGGCCTTTTTCTCCGCCTCTATCCGGGCCCTCGTCGGGGTCGAGGCCGAGCCAGGCAAGGTCTTCTGTTATCGCCCTTTCGTATTCGGGTCTCGATCTCTCGATGTCCGTGTCCTCGATCCTCAGTATGAAGACGCCGGAGTTTCTTTCCGAAAAGAGCAGGTTAAAGAGCGCAGTCCTTACCCCTCCCATGTGAAGGAGCCCCGTGGGGCTCGGGCCGAAACGCGTCCTTACGGTCACTTCCTCTCCTTTATGAGCGATACCGCGTAGGCCGAGATCCCTTCTCCCCTTCCCCTGAAGCCGAGCCCCTCGTCGGTCTTTGCCTTGACGTTTATTGCCGAGGGGTCGCAGCCGAGGGTGGAGGCCATCTTCTCTACCATTCCGGGGATGTGGCCCTTGAGTTTCGGGGCCTCGCATACTACCGTGGAGTCTATGTTCTCGACGGCGTAACCCTTTTCCCCGAGAAGCACGGCGGTGCGCTCGAGAAGCTCGATACTCGAGATGTCCTTGTAAGCGGGCTCTGTGGGGGGGAAGTGCATTCCTATGTCGCCGAGGCCCGCCGCCCCAAGGAGAGAGTCTATTATGGCGTGGATGAGCACGTCGGCGTCAGAGTGGCCGTAGAGCCCCTTTGTATAGGGGACCTCCACCCCGCCGATTATGAGCCTGCGGCCTGTTTTTAGCCTGTGAGTGTCGTAACCGAAGCCTATCCTCATAGCCGATAAAATACCCAAAGGTTTCGAGGAGTTCAAGAGTTTTTATCGATTATGCCGCCTTACAGTGAAAGAGGCCCTTAAACTCGGGGTTAACCCCTGGCCCCAGGTCTGTTCCTCAGGATGCACTCGGCGACGAGCATGTCCTCAGGGGTCGTTATCTTTATGTTCTCGTAGGAGCCCTCGACGGCCCTAACCTTTACGCCGAGCCTCTCAACGAGGGAGGCCTCGTCCGTGCCGGTAAAGCCCTCTTCGGCCGCCCTTTCAAAGGCCTCGACGAGAAGCTCGGTCCTGAAGGCCTGCGGGGTCTGCACGCCCCTCAGGGTGTCCCTTTCGACGGTCCTCTTTACCGTCGAACGCGAAACCTCCTTTACCGTATCCTTCATCTCGACTGCGGGTACGGCCGCGCCCCACCTTATGGCCCCTTTTATGACCCTCTCGATAAGCTCTTCGGTCACCAGGGGCCTCGCCCCGTCGTGTACGGCTATTATGTCGAAGCCTTTTGCCGCAACAGAGAGGGCGGCGGCCACCGAGTCCTGGCGCACGCTTCCTCCGTCGAGCACGTGCATTACTTTTTTAAGCCCCAGGGGTCTTATTATATCCCGGGCGCACCTTTCGGTCTGCCCCGGAGGGGCTACGACGATTATGGAGTCAACGAAGGCGCTCTTTTCAAAGGCAAGGAGGGTGTGGGCAAGCAGCGGTTTGCCGAGGAGCTCGAGGTAGATCTTGGGCCCGGAGCCCATCCTCACGCCCTTGCCGGCGGAGGGGATGAGCGCCACGGTCCTGGGGCGTCTTTTGCTGCGACGAGGTTTTTCCATCCCTGTTCTCAGTGGATAAGGTGATGCGCCGGTATGGGCTGAAGCGGATGTTTACGAATAGAAAATGGAGGTTAAGACGGTTTTAGCGGAATACCGGCGAGATTAATGAAGTTTCGGCCGGATATATTCCCTTTAGCCCGCCGCTCGCGCCCGCCCATTAAAAAAAACCGGCCGCAGGCAAAAAAACCGGCCACGGGGGCATTTAAAAAAAACCGGCCACGGGACCGGTTTGTAAAAAGCTTTTTAGGAATCAAAATGTCGTGAAAAAAACCCGCGGCCCGTCTTGGTGTAACCGCCGGGTAACCGCCGGGTAACTGCCGGGTAACCGCCGGGGTGTTATGCGCCGCTTAAAGCGGTTCGCCGCTGGGCAGGGGGCCGGATAAGGCTACTTGCGAAGTATCCTGTAGAGCTCCTCTTCTATCTTCTCTACCTTTATCTTCCTCGCTATGGAGAGCTCCTTTACGAGGAGGTTCTTGGCGGTGTCGAACATCTTCCTCTCCCCGAAGGAGAGTTCCTTGTCGAACTTGAGGATATAGAGGTCCCTCAGGACCTTGGCGAGCTCCATGACGCAGCCGCTCTTTATCTTATCCGTATAGTCGCGGTAGCGCCTGTTCCATGTCTGGTTGTCGACGGCGCCGTCCTTCCTGTCCCTGAGGATGGCGTAGACCTTTGGCACCAGGCTCTTTTTGACCACCTTCCTCAGTCCCACGGAGAATGCGTTGTCCACGGGGACCATGATTGTGGCTTCGGTGTCGAAAACCTTGAGGATGTAGAAGGGGTTGTGAGTTCCGGAGACCTCGCGTCTTTCTATGCCGATTATTTCACCGACCCCGTGAGCCGGATATACTGCAAGGTCCCCGATTTTGAATGACTGGCTTGGGTCTTTAGACATGAAGTTCCTTTAAGTGAGGGTGAAAAAGCAGGTGATTGTTTATACCATAAAAAAAGATTTCAGTCAACCCGCAATGTACGTCTCTTACGGTTCGACGGCTATTTTGAAGAGGTCTTCCTTGACCTCGGGGTTTATCTCTACCTTTGAGTACCTTATGGCGAGGGTCTTTTCCCCGTCCTCGACGGTTATGGCGTAAGGGAGCGCCACTCCCGAGGTCGTCCTGAAGTCCGACATGAGGACCCTGACCGCCGGTTTTTCGTTGATGAACTTAACGGCCTCGAAGGCCCTTCCGTCCAGGGACTTTTTCACGGTGAAGCCCTCTCTCGCCCCCGTCTCTCCCAGGAGAAAGGCCACCAGCTCTCCAGGGGTGAAGGAATAGGGGATTGCCGGGTCGCCCATGTGGTAGGTGTTGGATTCTCCTTTCGAAAATACCGTCAGGGTTTCTCCGTTGCTTGCGAGCACCAGGACAGTCTGTCCGAGGGGGCCTTTTACCTCTATCCTGAAGCTGCCCGGCGTCTTTGCGAGTATTATGGCTCGCCCCGTGACGGTCTTTTCGTTTTTCAGTTCTACCGTCGCCTCGGCCTTTATGGCCCTTGGTCCCTCGGTCTCCGTGGTTATTACAGCCGGTACAGGAGCCTGTGTCTTAAAGAGGGCGCAGCCGGAGATGAAAATCAGCAGGGGGAAAAGGAGGCTACGCACCGTTACTCCGCCTTGAGGACCTTGAGCGCCTCTTTGAGGCTATTTATCTTTCCCTTTATCTCGTCGTTTTCGGGGTCGAGCCTTGCAGCGTTCTCGTAACTCATGAGGGCCTTCTCCTTGAAGCTCCTCTTCAGGTACGCGTCCCCGAGGTGCTCAATGACGAGGGGGTCGTCGGGCAGGTATTGCGCCGCCCTTTCAAGTTCCTTTATCGCCTTTTCGAACTCGCCCTTCTTGTAATAGACCCAGCCGAGGCTGTCGAGATAGTAGCCGCTTTCGGGCTGTATGACCAGCGCCTTCTTTATAAGCTCCTCGGCCTCGTCGAGGCGTATGCCCTTCTCGGCGTAGGAGTACCCTATGTAGTTCAGGGCGTTGGTGTGCTCCGGGTTCAGCTCCACCGCCTTGTACATCGCCTCGAAGACAAGGTTCTCTTTGCCGAGGTCGTCATAGAGCACGCCGAGGGTGAAATAAAGGTCGGCATCCGCAGGTTCGAGCTCTATGGACGTCTTGATGGTTTCGACGGCCTTGTCGTACATCTTCGCCTCCCTGTATACGGAGGCGAGGAGGTTCAGTAGCTCGTGGTCGCCCTCCTTGACGTCCAGGGCCTCTTTGATCTCCCCTATCGCCCTGTCCATCTCCCCGAGTTTTTCGTATATGTAGGCGAGATGTATCTTGGAGTCGACAAAGCTCGAGTCGTCGGCGGGGATGGAGCCGAACTCACGGGAGGCGCTCTCCATGTCGCCCTTTTCCTCGTAAGCTACGGCCATGTAATAGCGGACCTTGTGTAAATCTGGTCTCTCGGCGAGCACCAATCTTAACTTCTCGATTGCGCCGTCGAAGTCCCTCTTTTCAAAGAGTATGAGGCCGATCTTGACTCTAGCGTCGTTCCTGGTTTCCTCATAGGCCTCGAGCTCCCTGTACTGGGCAAGGGCGTCATCGAGCCTGTCCTGCTGTATGTAAAGGCCCCCGAGCTTGGACCTGAAGCCCCTGTCCTCTCTCAAAACCGATATCGCCTTTTTATAGGTCTCTTCCGCCTCTGCGTATTTTTTGTCCAGCTCATAGGTCAGTCCCAGCTCGTAGTAGGCTGCCTCGAAGGTGTCGCTTATTTCGAGGGCCTTCAGATAATACTCCTCGGCCTTGCCGTAGCCATTTCTCTCGAACTCGATCTTGGCCATGTAGTAGTATGCCATGATGGCGTCTGGCTTTATTGTAAGCAGTTTTTCGAGGACCTCTATCCCCCTGTCGAACTCCCCGGCCCTCGCGTAAAGAGTGGCGAGGTATAGGTGGTTCTTCTGGTTCTCAGGCTCGATCTCTATGGCCTTCGCGTAGCTCTCGGCCGCGGCCCTGTCGTCCTTCATGACCGTATATATCTCTGCGAGTTGAACGTAGGCGGGGGCATAGCCCGGGTCTGCCTCAACGGCCTTTAGAAGGTACTCTTTGGCCTTGTAGGGGTCGCCGGACTGGAGATATAGATGTCCGAGGTCGGAGTAAAGGATAGCCGAGGCCGGGTCGAGCTCTATGGCCTTCTTGTAAAGCTCGATGGCGCCCTTTATGTCGCCCGAGTTCTTGAGCAACTGCGCGGTGGTGAAATAGTAATAGGAATCGCTCCTTGTCTCAACTGCGGACTTTGCGGGGCCGGTTGCCAGGGCAGGTGAGGCGATGAGCAACATCAGGACCGGCAGGGCCGGACCCAGCCTCTTAATGGTATTTTCAAGGATTTTCACTTAAGCCTCCGGAAGTGTTCTGGCCTGTGCGCAAAACCTCCCGATTCCAAGGTCCCTGCGCCCGTTGTGCAGGCGATTAAAAGATTCGTCTCCGGCATTCCTGAGGGACTTCGGCGTCATGGGGAATAAAAAATCAGCCAGACCCGAATACGCCCCACCGGCCGATTGTTTTGAAAGACATTTATTATAATAATTGTAACATTATTTTAAACCACAGTCAAATAATACGGATGGTCTCAAGGGGTGCGTGGCGCGGGTTTTTGCCGGGTTTTTCAGGCCCTTTTCGTCTGTGGCGGGTCCGGGTGGAAAGGTCTTTCTTCCTTACGGGTGTCATTCGATGGGGGGGTTGCCTGCTGCCGGGGTACGTGCCTTATCGAGCCTCTTTCTTACGGCCGGCGGCAGGTGTATCTCCTCGGTGTCCACGTCCGAGAGCACCCTGGAGAGGACGTCTATCCTGTCCTTCGTCGAAAGCCCCCTGTGGATGAGGATGCGCTTCTCGCCCTTCAACAGGAACATCCCGCCCTCGGTGTTGACCTCGCCCTTTCTAAGGTCGTCGTAGTCGAGCTTTATCGAAAGCCTTCGGGCGGCCTCTTCGAGTATTTCGAGAACCTCTTCGTCCTTCATGGGCTATATTTTCGCCCTTTGGCATTTCGGTGTCAAGGGTTTTAATCACTCCATCGGCATAAAGGGGTTGACATGGTCTGAGCATTCGATTATATTTTCACTAAGATATCAAATTCTTACATGGACCCGCAGCCCGCGAAGGGGCCTGCGGCGCTGGCAGAAAGTTTTTCGCAAAATCCCGTTGTATCCTGAAAGGAGAGATACATGTCCGAGAACATAATCGACGTCACAGACTCAACATTCGACACCATGGTGCTCGGCTCCGACGTGCCGGCACTCGTGGACTTCTGGGCGAGCTGGTGCGCCCCATGCAAGGCGATAGCCCCTATCGTGGAGGAGGTGGCCAGGGAGTTTTCCGGAAAGCTCAGGGTGGCAAAGATGAACGTGGACGAAAATCCCTCCACACCCGGAAGATACGGCGTGCGCGGAATACCGACCCTCATCCTCTTCAAGGGCGGCAAGGTCGTGGACCAGCTCGTCGGGGCGGTGCCCAAGAACCAGATAGCCCAACTCGTGGGCAAGGCCGTGGAATAGGCCCCCCCTTAACCGGAAACCACAGGACAGGCCCCTCGAGCCTGTCCTTTTTATTTTGGGAGTTTCCTCTCCTTTTTTACCGGTCCCAGGCCGTATGAGCCGTTAGAACCCCTTAGTGCTTGTAATAGGGGTCTTAACTGATGTAAGATGCCTTCCAAACCCTTTGAGAGCTCCAGTAGATGATGCCATTTTCGCGTAAGATACTTCCGCTTTCGGTCCTTGTGCTCTTTTTTGCGCTCATGGCCGGGTGCGAGAAAGGCGAGGGGGTCAGGACCCGGGGAACGGTAGAGTCCGTCGGCCAGAGGGCCGTGGATTTCACCATCAAGACCTTCGACGGAGGGGAGTTTACGCTCCAGGGGGCCCTCGGAAGGCCCGTGGTGGTGAACTTCTGGGCCTCGTGGTGCGGCCCCTGCATCTTCGAGGCCCCGACCCTCCAGAAGGCGTACCTCGAGTTCGCACCCTCGGGCGTCGAGTTCGTGGGAGTGGCCATTCAGGACTCCCCCGAGGATTCGATGGGCTTCATAGAGCGCTACAACTGGACATTTCCCGCCGGCCCTGACGACACCGGCGAGATACTCAAGGCATACAATGCCTTCGGCATCCCCAAGACCGTCATAATAGACAGAAAAGGCTATGTCAGCTACATACACTACGGGGCTGTTACCGAGAATCTATTGAGAAGGGAGATAAAGAAGCTTCTTTGAGGGGAACTTTTTGAAAAAAGTTCCCCTCAAACTCCCCTCAAAAACTTTTAGCTGTTTATCCCTTGGGGGGTAGACGCCTCTAACGGGAAATGTCTTTCACGGGGTCTACCCCCCAAGGGATAGCCAAAAGTCTTTGGAGGGGGGGTCCGGGGGGGACCTTTCTTCAGAAAGGT
>DATEAM010000202.1:0-5293 GCA_035288385.1 Thermodesulfobacteriota bacterium | reverse complement strand
ACCTTTCTTCAGAAAGGTTCCCCCCCCAGGCTTCGAAGAAAGGAGGATCTCTCCATGGTCAAGGGACTGGTTTTCTTCTTTCTGTTAGTATTAGTCTCCACGGCCTCTGCCGCAGAAGGAGACCCCGAGAGGGGAAAAGAGATATATAAGATCAGGGCCTGCTCCATATGCCACAGCATAGAGAGGTCCGGAGGGGCCGTGGGCCCGGACTTAACGCAGGTCACGATAAGGAGAACTGACGAGAGGCTTATAAACTGGCTAAGAGACCCTGCCTCACTCCTTCCCGGAACGGACATGCCCAGGGTCCCCTGGAGGTCTGACCAGGAGATACTCGACCTCATAGCCTACTTCAAGACCTTTGCGCACGAGCCGGACAGGAGTTTCCTCGGCACCGTCCCGGCCTCGGAGGCCGGCAGGAGGCTCGTAGAGGAGTACGACTGCGCCTCCTGCCACAGGATAGTAGAACCCGAGTCCGGCAGAGACCGCTTCCCGGAGCTGACTTTGGTTGGGCAGAGAAGAACCCGGGAGTGGCTGGAGAGCTGGCTAAAAGACCCCCAGGCAATAAAACCAGGCACTTTCATGCCCACCTACCCCCTCTCGGATTCGGAGAGAGGGGCGATAGTCGAGTACCTCACGACCCTCAAGTAAGCCCTCACGGGTGATGGGGGTCACTGATAAAAACCCCCCCCTGTTGTAAATAAATGTTAAGGGTCGGGGAGACCTTTGAGGGCCGGCTTTTCCCGGAAAAAATTCTGATTAAATAAAGGAAACAAAATACCTTGCGACGCCGGGAAGAAAGGTTTCCACCGGGAAAAACTCCTTGACAAAAGAGCCGAAAGGCGATTAATCTTTCGTAAGTGAACTCTTCACGGCTCATAGTGCTTTCCACCATGATGGCGGCGCTCCTTGCCGGATGCGCCTCCACGGGCGACAACCAGGAGGCCCTTGCGGAGCTTAACCGCCAGATGACCGAGCTGAGGCAGTCCGTTGCCGAGACAAACTCCAGGGTCGAAGACCTCGACAACAAGTTCGTCCTCCTCCATGAAAAGTTGGAGGCCCGGAGGACCGGGGGTGGCATGGGGGATGGGGGCTGGGGGGGCGATAGTTTTTCACCGCCCGAGGGCCTCAAGGTGGTAAGGCTCGGCGAGGAGGAAAAGAAAACCGGCGAGACCGGCGCCCCCGCATGGACAAAGGGCCCGGAAGACCTCTACGACAGGGGCCAGGACCTCTTCATGGCAGGAAGGTACACCGAGGCGAGGGCCGTCTTCTCGGACCTTGTCGCCTCATACCCGAACCACGACCTCACGGACAACGCCCTTTACTGGACCGGGGAATCCTACTACTCGGAAAAGGACTTTTCAAAAGCCCTCGCGAGCTTTAGAGAGGCGGCCGAGAAATATCCAGGCGGGAACAAGGCCCCTGACGCGCTCCTTAAGGTCGCGTACTCCTACATGGAGCTCGACAAGACGCCGGACGCTCAAAAGGCCCTCGAGGCCCTCGTTGAGCGATATCCCGATTCCGAGGCTGCTATCAAGGCGAAAAAGACTCTAAAGAGACTTTACACGGGTAAAAAATAAGGAAGGGTTGATATGAAAAAGCTCATCGTCCTCTTTACCGCGGTTCTTCTTTCTCTTCCCCTGATCGCCGAGGCCCACACAGACAGGTTTCCCGACGGAGAGGCTCCAAAACAAAAGGACGAGGTCCGATATACGATAATAAGGCACGACACCCTCTGGGACATATCCGGCAGGTTCTTGAACGACAACTTCAAGTGGCCGCAAGTGTGGAAATTAAACCCGTACATAAAGAACCCGCACCTCATATACCCGGGCGACGTCATAAGGATAGTCCCCCCCGAGGGAGTGGAGGGTAAGGAGGAGAAAACCGGAGAGTTCGACATGGGCACCCTGCCCGTCGTGGAGGTCGCACCAGGCACGGAGAGCGTGGTTACCCTCGAGCCGGAGGCCCCTGTAATGCCCCCGCCTCCTGTCCCGACGGTCTCTTCGAGCGCCATATCGAGAAAGGGGTTCATCTCCGAATACGCCCTCGAGGAGTCTGGCGCGATAATCGGGTCCAGCGAGGAAAGGATGCTCCTTTACGAGGGCGACGTGGTGTTTCTGTCCTTCAAGGAGGGGGAGGCAGTGGAGGCGGGCTCCCGCTATACCATTTATACGACCGCGTCCAAGGTAAAACACCCGGGCAAGTCGAAAAGCCCCGGGTACATGATAGACATCCTCGGGAGCCTCGTTGTAACGGAGGTGACTGAACCGGTCACCGCGAAGGTTGACGAGTCCTATAAGGAGATAGAGGTCGGGGCGAGGCTCATGCCTTACAGGGAGCCTGTTTCAGAGGTTAAGATGACCGATGCCGACGCCGAGGTCACCGGCTACATAGTGGCCGCACTCGACGGGAGCAACAACCTCATCAAGGGCGACATCGTTTACATCGACAGGGGCACCGAGGACGGGCTCAAGGACGGGAACACGATGCGCATATACAGGAACAGGGAAAAGGTAGGCGACCCCGTATCAGGCGGCCGAGTAAGGCTCCCTGATGAGGACCTCGGGGCTCTGGTCGTCGTGCATGCCGACACAAAGACTTCTTCCTGCATCATAATAAAGAGCTTGAAGGCGATAATGCCAGGGGACCGCGTTACTACCACGGGCCTGGAATAAGAGGTCGCGCTGTTTTCCCTTATGATGAGTGATGGGTAAGGAACGGACCGGGCCCCTTCTCCTCCCGGTCTCCCGACTTCCGGCCTTGAGCTTTTCAGTACACCGGGATTTTCAGTTTAAAAAAAATCCGAGAAAGAACCTTTAGCCGTGTCAACAGACGGGCTCAAATACTGGCTTGCCCTCACCTTGACGCCGGGTCTCGAAAGGCTCGCCGTGGTGGAGTTTTTAAGGGCCGGGGGCGGAGCGCGCGAACTCTTCTCCAGCCCCGGCGGCCCCGGCGGCCACGGCGGCCCGGGCGGACCCCTTTCGGGAAAGACGCTCGTGGCCCTCAAGGCCTTTGAAGACTGGGAGAGGGTCGAGAGGGACCTCGATGTCATAGAAGGGCTCGGCGTAGAGATAATAACCTTTCATGACAGAAGATACCCGTCTCTCCTCAAGGAAATCCACGACCCGCCCTATATGTTATACGCGAGGGGAGACACGGGCCTTTTAGGGCTTACCGAGACCGTCGCCGTCGTTGGCACGAGGAGGCCCACCCATTACGGGCTCACCATGGCCGAGACCATTTCAAGGGACCTCGCGGGGATGGGTATAGTCGTGGTGAGCGGCATGGCCAGGGGCTGCGACGGCGCGGCCCACGCCGGGGCCTTGGCCTCGGGAGGTAATACCATAGCCGTACTCGGCACCGGCATAGACGTGCCCTACCCGAAGGAGAACAGGAAACTCTACGAGAGGATAGCAGAGAGCGGTCTCTTGCTCTCCGAGCTCCCCCCGGGGACCCCACCGGCCCCCTACAACTTCCCTAAAAGGAACAGGATAATAAGCGGGCTCTCAAGGGGGGTGGTCGTCGTCGAGGCCCCCTTGAGGAGCGGGGCCCTCATGACCGCCTCCCTCGCCCTCGAGCACAACCGCGAGGTCTTCGCCGTGCCGGGGCTCGCCACGAACCACAAGTCGAGGGGCACGAACAGGCTCATAAAGGACGGCGCCGCAATAGTAGAGGACGCCGTGGACATAGTCTCGGCACTCGGGTTTAAGCCCCGCGTCGTCGAAAGGGCCGCAGCCGACAAACCCGGAGCCCCCGGATTAGGAGACGACGAGTCCCTCGTGCTCGGCGCCCTTGAGGCCGTTGACGCCGGGCCCGTCCATATCGACGCCATAGCAGAGAAGACCGGTTTTTCCGCCTCGAGGGTCTCGGCGCTCCTCCTTCAGATGGAGCTAAAGGGCCTGGTGGTCCAGAGACCGGGCAAGTGTTTCGTAAAGAGGGTTTAAAAGTGGGATATTCCCTTTGAATGGACTCCGCGAAGATTAAATACTGGCTCGCCCTTGCGAGGGCCGAGGGACTTCTTAGGACGACGGGGAAAAGGCTCCTCGAGAGGTTCGGCGGGCCGGAGGTCTTTTTCGAGGGCTCGTCTGCAGGGACCATAAGGGGCGTGCCTCCCGCGGCGGAGCGGGCCATAAGGGGGTTTGACGACTGGGCGTGGGTGGAAAGGGAGCTTGAGCTCATAGAGAGAAAAAAAGCGGGGGTCTTAACCTTTAACGACCCCGCTTATCCGGCCCTCCTGAGAGAGATAAAGGACCCGCCCTACCTCCTTTATACCAGGGGGGTCCTCCACGGCGGCAAGACGGAAAATACCGTAGCCGTGGAGGGTACGAGGAACCCGACCCCTTATGGCCTCGACATGGCCGAGGCCCTCTCGAGGGACCTCGCAGGGATGGGCGTTACCGTCGTAAGCGGGCTCGCCAGGGGCTCGGACGCCGCGGCGCACAAAGGGGCCATAAGAGCCGGCGGCAGGACCATCGCGGTCCTCGGCACAGGGGTGGACGTACCCTACCCCGTGAGGAACAGTAGACTCTATGAAGAGATAGAGCGAAGCGGCGGGCTCATAGTCTCGGAGCTCCCGCTGGGCACGGGCCCCGTGCCGGGAAACTTCCTGAGGAGGAACAGGATAATCAACGGAATTTCGCTCGCCGTAGTGGTCGTGGAGGCGACCTTGAGGAGCGGCTCGCTCATGACCGCGAGGCTCGCCTTCGAGTCGGGAAGAAAGGTCTTCGTCACCCCGGGCGACAACGTCAACAACGAGAAGAGAAGGGGCATAGAGAGCCTCATGGAGAGGGGGGCCGTAACGATCGAGAGCGCCGGGGATATAATGAGGGCCCTTGGTATCGGGTGAATGAAGGGGTTTTCCGGGAAGGCGCCTCCCGCAGGCCCCTCCTCGGTGTGCTATAATCTTCTAACCGGGAGGAAGACGGGGTTTTTTTACTTCGAGCATAAAGGGTCGTGGTCCACGGTCTTTAAAAAAAACCTTGAACTTTTAGCCCTTAGGTTGTAAAAGATTCAACTTGTGCGTTTTAACGAAAAGTTTTGGAGGCAATGGTTCAGGATATGGCAAAGTCGCTTGTAGTCGTAGAGTCGCCCGCGAAGGCGCGCACCATAAACAAGTTTCTCGGAAAGGACTTTTTGGTGATGGCCTCGGTGGGCCACATAAAGGACCTTCCCAAGAGCAAGCTCGGAGTTGACATCGAGCGTGGGTTTGAGCCCGAGTACGTAAAGATAAAGGGCAAGGCCAAGACGATAAACGAGATAAAGAAGGCGTGCAAGTCCGCCGACAGGATTTACC
>DATEAM010000201.1:0-3687 GCA_035288385.1 Thermodesulfobacteriota bacterium | reverse complement strand
CCCGGGCGGGCCGGCCCGCCCCCCCCGCCCCCCCCGCCCGGCACCCCGGCGGAGAGGAGGTTCTTAAAGAGCCCGTAGCCGCGAGCCTTGAACAAAGGCCACAGGGGGCGACGGGGAGGTTGAACCTCATAATACTCTTCTCCTTCGGCCTCTCGGGTTTCTGCAGCCTCTCCTACGAGGTCCTCTGGACGCGGGTATTCTCCCTGGTGCTCGGCTCTTCGGTATACGCCTTCACCGTGATGCTCGCCACCTTCCTCGCAGGCATAGGCTTCGGCAGCATCCTCTTCGCCCCCGTAGTGGACAGGCTCAAAAGACCTCTCCTCTGGTTCGCCGGGTTCGAGGCGATAATAGGCTTTACGGGCCTCTTCTCCATCTTTATCTACAGGAAACTCCCCTTCATATTCTACAGCCTCAAGGGCTCTTTCTCAGGGCAGTTCTGGCTCTTCCAGACGATACAGTTCGCCCTGTGCTCCCTCATAATGATAATACCCACTCTCAGCATGGGCGCCATGTTCCCCCTTGTGGGAAGGCTCTATACCCGGGGCCTCTCAACCGTCGGCAAAAACATCGGCGACATATACTTTACGAACACCACCGGCTCCATATTCGGCTCCTTTGTCGGGGGTTTTATCCTCATACCCGTCATAGGCGTGCAGAGGGGCGTTATAGCCACCGCCGCCCTCAACATAATAATAGCCGCCGTGCTCCTGAATTCCTCGGGCCTTAAGGCCCTTAAAAGAGGAGTCATTACCGCAGCCTTCGCGGCAGTATTCATCCTTTCCACCCTTATGCTCCCGCCCTGGGAGAAGATGGTCATGACCACGGGCGTTTACGTAAACCCCTTCAAGGAGAAGGAGCTCGAGCTCGTCAAAAAGGGGCGCTCCGAGGAGGAGCTCCTCTTCTACAGGGAGGGGATAAACGCCGTCATAACGGTGCGCAAAAAGGGCGACACCGTAACATACCAGGCGAACGGAAAGCAGGAGGCGAGCTCCACCGCCGGAAGGCCGTCGCAGGCCTGGGCGCTCCTCGGCCACATACCGCTCCTTTTGCACGGGGGAGAACCCTCGGAGGCGCTCCTCGTGGGGCTCGGCTCAGGCATAACCCTCGGGGCGATGGAGTACTACCCCCTTGAGACGATAGACGTGGTGGAGATAGAGCCGGCCGTCGTTGAGGCGGCGAGGTTTTTCAGCGAGGCGAACGAAAAGGCCCTCGACGACCCGAGGGCAAGGCTCCATATTACCGACGGCAGGAGCTTCCTCTTCGCAAAGAGGTCGAACTACGACGTGATAGTCTCGGCCGTGTCGGACCCCTGGATAACCGGGGTGGCTAACCTCTTCACCCTCGAATACTTCGAGGAGCTCGACAGGAAACTCAACGACGACGGCGTCGTCGCCCTCTGGTTCCAGAACTACCGTATAACGCCGAAGGAGTTGAAGATAGGCCTCAACACCTTCGCAGAGGTCTTCCCCCACGTAAGCGTCTGGTTCCACTATACCGACGCCCTCGACCTCATAGTCATAGGCTCAAAGAAACCCCACGGCCTCGATATAGAGAGGCTTCGCGCCGTGTTTAAGGACGAGGGCGGGCGCAATGTCAGGCGGGGCCTCGCAAGGGTCGAGGTCAAGGAACCCCTCGACGTCTTCGACCTCTTCCTCATAGGAGACACCGACATCCGAAGGTACGCGGGCGAGACCGTGCTGAATACCGACGAGAGGCCCGTATTCGAGTTCACGTTGCCCAAACTCCAGTACCTCGACCCCGGGACGGGTGTAAGGACCGTCGAGGAGCTCATATCAAGCGCCCTCGATGTGGCGCCCCCGGCCAGAATACCCGACGATGAAAAAGAGGAGTTCTACCTCGCCCTCGGCAAGTCCTACAACCAGTATAGCTTCAGGCTCGCCCAGGCATACGCCCTGTTCGAGAAGGTCCTCGAGATAAACCCCGGAAACGCAGAGGCCGCCCGCTTAAGGGATGGACTTAAAAAGGAGTTGAATTACTGAGGCGTTATCGGTATAAGATAGAAAAACCAGGGACGATAAGAGATATGGAAAAAGGTCTGAACAGTGTAAAAAGGTCGGAGAGGTACGGCGTAAAGATACTCGGCAACATCGTCCTCGAAAGCACCCACAGCGAAAGGGCCTACCTCGGCGACACCTTGAACCTGAGCCTCTCGGGGGCCCTTATCGAGACGGGTCACGACATGCCCGTGGGCACCCTCTTCAAGTACTCCTTCCGCATACCCGGGGAAAAAAACGCCCTCGATATCATGTCCGAGGTGGTGAGGAAGGCGGGGCCCGGAGAAAAAGCGGTGAAGGATGCCTTTCCCGAAGGCCTCGAAAGGAAGAACATGAACCTCTACGGCATAAGGTTCCTCGACGTGAAGAAGGAAGAACTCTCCGCCATCGAATGCTTCCTCTGCAAGAACTGACCCTTGAGGGAAAACTTTTTGAAAAAAGTTTTCCCTCAAACTCCCTTTCAAAAACTTTTAGCTATTTATCCCAAGAGCGGGAGACCCCCTCTCACGCGAATTTCATCTCCCGGGGGGTCTCCCGCTCTTGGGATAGCCAAAAGTCTTTGGAGGGGGTCTGGGGGGACCTTTCTTCAGAAAGGTCCCCCCAGGGAGTCAGACCTTGCCCACCATGGCCTCGAGTCTCTTTATCCTCTCGTCCATGGGCGGGTGCGTGCTGAAGAGTTTTACGAAGTTCTTGCCGCTCAAGGGGTTTACGATGAACATGTGGGCCGTGGCCTGCGAGACCTCATTGGAGACGGCGTGCATGGGTATCCGCTTGTTGTAGTATTCGAGTTTCCTCAACGCCTCGGCGAGATATAAGGGGTTTCCCGCTATCTTCGCCCCGCCTTCGTCCGCCCCGAACTCCCTCGACCTCGATATGGCCATCTGTATTATCATCGCGGCTATGGGCGCCACTATCATCATTATGATCAGGACCAGGGGGTTTCCTCCCCTGTCGTTGTCCCTGCCCCCGGTAAAGAAAGACGTAAAGTACGCCATGTGCGCGAGGTAGCTTATCGCCCCGGCGATGGTCGCCGCTATGGTGGCTATGAGTATGTCCCTGTTGCTTATGTGGCTCAATTCGTGGCCTATGACGCCGGAGAGCTCCTCCTTGTTAAGGAGCTTCATTATCCCCGTGGTAACGGCCACGGCTGCGTGATTCGGGTTCCTGCCCGTGGCGAAGGCGTTGGGCGTGGGGTTGTCCATCATGTAGACCCTGGGCATGGGCATGCCGGCCTTCATCGTAAGGTCCCTTACGATGCCGTGGAGCCCTGGTTCGCTCTCTTCGTCCACGGGCCTCGCCCTGTAGATCCTCAATACTATCTTGTCGCTGTACCAGTAGCTGAAAAAGTTCATGAACCCCGCGAAGACGAGGGCTACAATGGCGCCCTGTCGCCCTCCGAGCGTATCCCCTAAAAAGACGAGTATCGCAGTAAGGACCGCGAGGAGCATTGCGGTCTTGAGGTAATTCATTTCGTAAGCCTCCTTAATTAAAAAAGCCTTTTTTACGGAAGACCCCCCTGCAGGAAGGTCCCCAAAAAAGACTTATCAAAAACAATTTGCCCGCATTCACATTAATATTATATGGACAAGGGGCCCCCTGTGTCAAGGCGGGGTGCTACCCCACAAGGTCGGTAATCGCCTGCTTGACCTCGCCGAGGTCGACTCCCGTCTCC
>DATEAM010000200.1:0-3147 GCA_035288385.1 Thermodesulfobacteriota bacterium | reverse complement strand
TTGACGCTCGCAATCCCCCCTGCCCCCCGGCCCCCCAGGCCCACCTGCCCCGTTGCCCCAATGCCCACCTGCCCCCTGCCGGAGAGCTTGCCTATAGGAGGTATGAGCTCATCTCCCTGAAGGAAAAGCCCTTGAGGGCCGCCGGCCTCTGGATGCCCTTGTGCTGGACGAGGACCTTGAAGGTGTCGCCCATGCCGCCGGGCCTTATAAGCTCAGAGACGGCACGGTTGTATTGAATGTTCTCAAGGTTTTCGAGACCCAAGTCCCCGGAGGCTCTAAGTTCCCCGAGCACACCGGCCCCGAGCAGGAAGTTCTTCTGTGTCGTGAACCCCGTGAGCTCAAGACCCGCCTTCGCCCCCGACCTCGCGAGCGAGGTAAAGTCCACGTGGGTCGTTATGTCCTGGGAGCCGACGTTCATATAGGGGTTGTCGTTAATCGTGTGACGGTAGTGGCAAAGAAGCGTGCCGTCCCTCCTCTCGGGAGAATAGAGCTCTCTGGCCGGGAGCCCGTAGTCTATCGTCACGACGAACCCCGAGCCGAGGAGGGCCGCGACCTTTTCCATCCACTCTGCTGCGGCGAGGTTGATCTCGGCCCTCTGGCCCTCAACGAGCGATATGGCGAGGTCTTCGAGATACCCTGAGAGCCTCTGCGTTGAAAGGGGCCCCGCGACCTCTACGAACCTTGTGCCGTCGAAATCCACGTATATTTCGCTCAGGCCCCCAGAGCATAGGACCCTGTGCACGGGGAGGCTGTCAATGAGCTCGTTGGAGAGGACGACGCCTTTTGTTATCGGAGCGAGTTCGGTTATGTCCCCATACCAGGAGGTCTTTTCACCCGCACCCCCTTCCCTTAAAGAGGGGTTCTTCTCCACGAGCCTTACCCTTATCGCTTCGTAGAGCTCCGGGCAGGTCTCTTCGAGGGCCGAGAGTATCCCTCTGGAGAGGAGCCCCCTTCCGGCCCCGGCCTCGACGAGATCGAAGGCCCCGGGCGAGCCGAGGAGCCTCCACATCTCTACAAGCTGGGCCGCTATGGACCTTGAAAAGACGGGGCTTACGTCTATGCTCGTTATGTAGTCCCCGCCCGGGCCCCACCTCTTCAGCCCGGAGGTGTAATACCCGCCTTCACCCCAGTAAAGGGCGCAGTCCATGAACTCGGCGAAGGTTACGGGGCCCTTCTCTTTTATACGCCTTATGAGCTCGTAAGCCGGGGCCGTGTTCAAGGCGGTCGAATCCGCCGAAGTGGTCAACTCCCTCCCCTCGTCGCGCCAATCGACTGGTTTACACGCTCGAGGCATCGGCTACCTCTACAAAAGAGCCCTTTGGCGCGTAGCACTCCGGACACATCTCAAGAGGTTCGTCCCCTTCGTAGATGTAGCCGCACTCTATACAGACCCACCTTTTCTTCATTAAAAGGGACCTCGTCTTTAAGGGCAACGAGCAGGTTTCGCGGGCGCAAAGGACGACATCCGTCTAAAGAGCCGGCCCCCCCGGTCCACCCCATGCCTCCCGCACGGCCCCCCCCTCCCCCTCCCCCTTTCCCTCCCCGGCTCCCATACCCCCTGAGCCGCCCGTCTGCCTTCACCCGGGCTTTTGCCGAGAACGACCCCGCCTACTTCTTAACCCCGAGGGTGGTCTCCCAGGTATCGGCGTGGCCCTCTTCCTGGGCGAGTATCTCCTCGAGCATGCGTCTTGTCGTGGTGTCCGCGGCGTCGGCGCAGAGCTTTATGTGACGCTTGTAACGCGCTATGGCGTCGTATTCGGCGTCGAGGTCGTCCCCTATCATCTTCTTAAGATTTCCGCCCCTCATTATCTTGGCGGGCTTTTGCACGGGCACTCCCCCCAGGTACACTATCCTCTCGGCGAGCATCTCCGCGTGTTTCATCTCGTCTATGGAGGTCTGCTTGAAGATATCCATGATGGCGGGGCTCTCCATGCCCGCGGCCTCGTAGTGGTGTCCCATGTACTGGATAATCGCAGAGAGCTCGTAAGCCCTGTCCTCGTTAAGAGCGTCTACAATCTGTTGCGTGTTCTTGCCCTTCTTGGCCATCGCTACCTCCGGTCTGGAATTTTGTTAAATTTTTCAAGGTGTTTATTCTATCCGCTTTAGACTCTCCATGCAACAGAAAATTCTGGAGAAGCCTTTTTGAAAAAAGTTTTCTCAAGACCACTTCCAGGAACTTTTTGCCATAAAACCCCTATAACTTATTATATACGAATATCATGGCGTTGTCACATGGAGCGGGGTTTCTTGACATGCCCCAAAAGGGTGCTTTAATCTTTTTAAGGACTGGAGCTGACGGGTTTATGAGAAAGAGCCTTGCAAGGAAGATATTGGAGGCCCACATCGTCTCCGGCGAATGGAGGCCGGGCGCCGAGATAGGCATCAGGATAGACCAGACTCTCACACAGGACGCCACGGGCACGCTCGTTTACCTCGAGCTCGAAGCCCTGGGACTCGAAAGGGTGAGGACCGAGCTCTCGGCGAGCTACGTGGACCACAACCTCCTTCAGACGGACTTCAAGAACGCCGACGACCACAGGTTCCTCATGACCGCGGCGATGAGGCACGGGCTCTTTTTCAGCCCTCCTGGAAACGGGGTCTCTCACCCCGTGCACATGGAGAGGTTCGGGGTTCCGGGCAAGACCCTTCTCGGCTCGGACAGCCACACGTCCACCGGAGGGGCCCTCGGCATGATAGCCATCGGGGCCGGAGGGATGGACGTGGCCCTCGCCATGGCCGGAGAGCCGTTTTTCTTAAGAGTTCCGGTTATTTTGGGGGTAAAGCTAAGAGGGAGACTTAGGCCCTGGGTTTCTGCGAAGGACGTAATACTCGAGATGCTAAGGCGCCTTGGCGTCAAGGGGGGCCTCGGCAGGATAGTCGAGTACTGGGGCCCCGGGGTAAAGACCCTCTCGGCGACGGACCGGGCGACCATAGCCAACATGGGCGCCGAGCTCGGGGCCACCACCACGGTCTTCCCCTCTGACGAGAGGACAAGGGAGTATCTCCGGAGACAGGGGCGCGAGAAGGCCTGGACCCCCCTTAATCCAGACCCGGGGGCCGGGGGGGCGGAGTACGACGAAACAGACGAGATAAACCTCTCGGAGCTCGAGCCACTTATCGCGTGCCCGAGCTCGCCGGACAACGTGG
>DATEAM010000199.1:0-4466 GCA_035288385.1 Thermodesulfobacteriota bacterium | reverse complement strand
TATAAATTGACAAACCCCGGTCGTTGGAATAGGCTGAATTGGTTTTATCCATATCCTGAGAGGGGTTTCTCGTTGCAGACAAGGTCTGACTTTCTCGTCATAGGCTCAGGGATCGCTGGTTTGACCTTCGCGTTGAAGGCCGCGGAGGCCGGCAGTGTCGTCGTCGTCACCAAGAGGGAGGCCCGCGAGTCCGCCACCTTCTACGCCCAGGGCGGCATAGCGTCGGTCTCCGGCGTCGAGGACTCCTTCGAGTCTCACATAACGGACACGATTAACGCCGGCGCCGGACTTTGCAGGAGAGAGGTCGTTGATCTCGTGGTTAGAAATGGTCCCGAGAGGATACGGGAGCTTATGGAGCTCGGGGTAAAGTTCTCCAACTCTCCCGCCGGAGAGCTCGACCTCGGAAAAGAGGGCGGCCATACGAAGAGGAGGATCGTCCATGCCGGGGACTTTACGGGCAGGGCCGTTGAGGAGGCCCTCGTAAACGCCGCCCGGGCCAACGGTAACATAGAGGTCTACGAGGACCATATAGCCGTCGACCTCCTTACGCACTCCAAGTTCGTGGGCATACCCCACCCCGCCCCCCCCGGAGGCGAGAGGGTCTGGGGTGTTTACGCCCTCGACAAGAAGACTGGAGAGGTCCACACCTTTTTATCGCGGGTCACCGTCCTCGCCACCGGCGGGGCCGGGAAGGTCTACATCTACACCTCAAACCCGGACGTGGCTACTGGCGACGGTGTTGCCATGGCCCGCAGGGCGGGCTCAGCCATAGCGAACATGGAGTTCATCCAGTTCCATCCAACCTGCCTCTACCACCCGATGGCGAAGAGTTTTCTCATCTCCGAGGCGATACGGGGCGAAGGCGGGGTCTTGAGGCTCTCCGACGGCACACCCTTCATGGAAAGGCACCACCCCATGGCCGACCTCGCACCGAGGGACATAGTGGCCCGGGCCATAGACTTCGAGCTCAAAAAGAGCGGAGGAGAGTGCGTCTGGCTCGACATAAGCCACAAGCCGGGCGATTTCATAAGGAAGAGGTTCCCGAACATCTACAAGAGGTGCCTCGAGTTCGGCTTTGACATGACCGCGGGTCCTATGCCAGTCGTGCCCGCCGCCCACTACATCTGCGGGGGGGTAGTTACCGATACGGAGGGCAGGACGGGCTTGGAGAGGCTCTACGCCGTGGGAGAGACGGCTTGCACGGGCCTTCACGGCGCGAACCGCCTCGCCTCGAACTCTCTCCTCGAGTCCGCGGTCTTCGCCGACAGGGCCGCCTCGGCGGCGAAGGAGTTTTTGAAACAGGACAAAGGCGAGATACCCCCCATACCGGCCTGGGAGACCCGTGGGGCGGTACCGAGCGACGAGGCCGTCGTCATAAGCCAGAACTGGGACGAGGTGCGCCGCTTCATGTGGAACTACGTGGGGATAGTGAGGTCGGACAAGCGTCTCGAGAGGGCCACCCGGAGGATTAACCTCCTTAAAAACGAGATTAACGACTACTACTGGGACTTCACAATAACGGGCGACTTGGTCGAGCTTAGGAACATCGCCACCGTGGCCGAGCTCATAATAAGGTCGGCATCCATGAGGAAGGAGTCCCGCGGCCTCCACTACAACATAGACTACCCGGAAAGAGACGACGTGAACTTCAAGAGGGACACGGTTATCGAGGAGAGTTGACGGATATCTTAATTGCTTAAGGGAATAAGTTTAAGGGACTGAAGGGGTGAGCTTTTAGACGAACCAGCCTTACGCGTAAGCCGTTTTCGCTTTACTGTCTTCATCCGGAGGGACACGACAGTCCCGACCTCCCCTCCCCTCAAAGGGAGGGGATTTTTTTGGATAAAAAAAGGCGGGGTCCAGAGGACCCCGCCTTTTCTATACCGTGAAGGCGACAAATATCAGCAATTCACCATGAGAATCATTTCCAACTCATCTCTCTTCTTGTAAAAACACACACACCGGAGTGAGCCTGTTTTAACGGACCCCTTCGCCTACCGGCTGTGCCTTCACGGGCAGTGGCTCTTCCGATGCCCTTTCGAGGACGGGGTGGAGCTTTATGGTCACCACAGTGCCCTCGCCCTTCCTGCTATGTACGGAAATATCCCCGCCGTGGTCGAGGATGATGCGGTATGTGATGGTAAGGCCCAGGCCCGCTCCTTGGGGCTTGGAGGTCTGGAAGGGGCTGAATATCTGCCTCAGGTCCTCCTCTTCAATGCCGACCCCGTTGTCCGTTATCCTCACTACTATGGTGTCGTCCATGTAGGGCAGGGTCTCCACCTTTATCTCCCCTTTTTTCTCTATGGCGTCCACCGAGTTCTGGAGGATGTTGAAAAGCGCTATCTTCATGTTCCCGTAGTCCATCCTGACAGGCGGTGGCTCGGGCATGAGCGCGGTCTTTATCTCGATATCCTTGCCGTCGAAGAGGTCCTTCACGTCCTCGATGGTGTCGGTTATGACCTTGTTTATGTCTCCCCTGGCGAGCCTGGAGACGAGGATGGACTTGTACTCGTCTATCCTCTGCATCATCCTCTCGAGCCTCTCGACGGACTTTATTATCCCCTGGGCGTACTTCTTGTGCTGCGGGTCCGTCTCGTGGTCGTAGAGGCGCCGGGCCATCCCGCCCATGGCGGTCAAGGGGTTTCTGACCTCGTGGGCTATGCCGTCGACCATGCCGCCGAGGGCGGCCATCTTCTCCGTATCGCGGAGCTTGGCCTGGAGGGCCCGCATCCTCAAGAGCGCCTTTACGCGGGCCGAGACCTCGCGCAGGCTGAAGGGCTTTACTATGTAGTCCTCGGCGCCCACCTCGAAACCCGTCACCTTGTCCTCGATCTCGCCGAGGCCGGTGAGCATTATGACGGGTATGTAGCGGGTCTCCTCCTTGCTCTTGAGCCTCCTCAACGCCTCGTAGCCGTCCATCTTCGGCATCATGACGTCCATGAGGATAAGGTCGGGGTGGCAGCTGGAGACCTTGTCGAGGGCATCGAGGCCGTTGGTTGCCTTTTCGACCTCGTAGCCCTCCTTCTCCATCTTCACCGTAAGAAGGATAACGTTCTTTTCGTCGTCGTCTACTATGAGTATCCTCGGTTTCATCCCTTTACCACGCCTTCATAAAGGCCCGCGGGCATTCCCCGCCACTGCCCCCCCCACGCCTGCACCCACGGCACAGTCCCATTATAAATCCTAAGCGGGCTCTGTTCAAGGAGAAAGCCCACCCTCTAAAACAACCTCAAATCTGATGAGAAATCAAGTAGGGAGGCAAAAATGGGGTTGAAGGGAGATTTGAATCCACTGGCATCAGTATCAAGGCCGGGTGCTGCCCAACGAGCGGTCGGGAAAAAGCGGGCGCGGGGGGGGGCGGGGGGACTGTGGGGGGCGGGCAGCGGCTGAGGCGGAGTTGGGGAGGCAGGGGAAGACCTCGCCCGAGGGCAGGCTCGGTCTTCCCCCTTTGAGGATGACGGGCTTTAGAAACGCCCCCTGACCATGACGAAGGGCCCCTTGAGCATTAACTCCCCCTCGTCGTCTTCCTCCTCGATGTGGAGTTTTAAGTACCTGTACCCCGCGGCGACGGCGACAAAGGGTATGGGCTTGAAATTCACGGCGGCCTCGCCGTCTATGAAGTACCGGTCGCTTCCGAGGGTGACTCCCGTAAGCTCCCCTTCGACGCTAAATAACGCGGGCAGGCTCAACTCAGCGGCAAGGCCCACCGTAGGCAGCGGGGCCTCGATGGACTCGGTCTCGTCGATGGCGAGGGCAGCGGCATTGAGGTTCGCGTCAATGGAGAAGTACTTCGCCTCAATTATGAGGCCCACCGTGCTATCCTTTACCTCGATGAAGTCGTACTGGTATCCGAGGCGGTGGTAGTCTATATCGAGGCTCGAGTCAACGAGGGCGGAGGCGGAGAAGGTCTCTCCTCCGAAGGTTATCTCCTCCGTTATCGTCTTGCTTCCGCTCCAATCGAGGGGCATGTAGCCGTACCTTATCTTGTGGCGGCCGAAGTCGAGGGCGATCCTCCCATCCCAGAAATTCTCCTGGTCGTCCACGCCGAGGTCGTCCACGAGGTTTATATCGGTCCCTACGATGCCCGCCTCCGTGACCTTCGCGTCGGCGTCGATTTCGGTAAGCCAGTACCTCACCTCGGCGCTGACAAGGGCCGAGGCGTCGGTGCTCGCCAGAAGCACGGCGGAAAAAGCTACAAGGGCTACGAGAAATTTTCTCAACGCATACCTCCTCATGGTTATGTTCAGTATGTTACAGAATGAAGCCGATATCGAGGATATACTTTTCCAGGAATTTTTGGAGTGACCTGAGTCACGAGTGCGGTTTTTTTTCACGAAAGAGGACGCCCTTGCCTCTGAGGTATAATTATTTCAAGAAATGGCGCGCGTGTTTATCCGACGGCTGCCGGCGTCTCGTGGCGGGGGCTGTGGACGAGGCCGTGGGGGCTGGGGAAGGGAGGAGGGGGC